>PKZR01000341.1:3218-15726 GCA_003133815.1 Limisphaerales bacterium
GTCCCGTGAAACAGGCTCGTCCCCTTGCTGAACTGGATCACCGCAACGGCCAGCAGCGCCAGCCCGACAAAAACGAACAGGCCGACTTTTAATTCCAAGCGTTTGCTATCCATCGCGGACAAACTAACAAACGAACAAACGTTGCGCCAGCGTTCGATTCTTCAATATTGAGCGTGTTACTTTTGAAGAATTCGAGGGAGTGGATAGCAGTGTCACGGATGTGGCTGACATCTTGTTCAGATGTCTGACTATCAGCAGGTTTGGAAGCGGCATCGTTGGGTTATTTTGGCTGCAGGGACGGTCCTTGCCATTGCTGTTTTTTGCATGACGCGCGATTGACCGGCCTGACAAGAAGCCGGGTTTAACCGTCGTCCTGTCCGCCGCGCCTTCGGACGAATCCTGTTGCCTCATTTTTCTGTAACCTCCCGCGACCGGTTTGCCTCTGGCATTATAACCCTTTTGGCCAAATCCATGGGGGTGATAACGGTAAAATTAAACAAACAATCAAAGGATCGCATGAAAAAGAGAACTTTTCTGATAATGACGGTGGCCGCAGGCTTGCTCTGCGCGACCACATTTCAAGCCGTGGCGCAAGCCGGCGGCGGTGGTGGCGGTGGCGGTGGCGGCGGTGGCCGCGGCGGTGGGCGTGGTGGCGTGTTGACGCAGGATCAAAACACCCAGATTCGCACGGCCGTTCAAGGTTCGGCAGATTTGACTGCATTGACAACCAAACTTGCCGCAGCCCAAAAGGATGCGATTGATGCCGCCCTTGCTCCGGACGCGACTGAAGCGAGCGTCCGTGCCAAAGTCGAAGCCGTGTCCGCAATCCAGACTGACATCGCTGTGATGCGCTATACCGTGGCAATAAAACCGGTTGTGCCTTCGATTACAGCCGATCAAAAGACCCAGATTGACGCGGCACCGCCCGCTGCGGTTTATGGTCAATTGTTCGGTGGTGGTTTTGGCGGCGGTCGTGGCGGCGGTGGCCGACGCGGTGGTGGCGGTGGTGGTGGCGGTAACGGTGGCGGCGCTGCTGGTAACTAATCTGCCATACACATTCAATTCTCAAGCCACTGCGCATTTGCGCAGTGGCTTTTTGCTTTTCAGCATGGGGTCCAGACTGTTGAGGCACAAATTTTCATTCGCAACGGTTCCGCTTTGGCTTAACTTCGCCGCGTGCCGAAGCAAAAAAACAATGCCGTCATCGCCGGAGGCCTGCTGTTCACCATTTTTCTCTGGGGCGGCAACAACACAGGGACCAAGTGGCTGGTGATGTCGTGGCCGCCGGTCTGGATGGGCTGCCTGCGGCTGATTTGCGCCGGGCCGATGCTGCTCGTGGCGCTGCGCTTCACCACTTGGCTGGGCGAATGGCGCGCGCTGACGCCGGTTCAATGGCGGCAATTGTGGTTGCGCGGAGGCTTGAGCCTGGCGGCTTACATCATCGCCTTCAACTGGGCGTTGCGTCTCACTGCCGCGTCGCATGTGGCGCTGTGCCTCGGAGCGTCGCCGGTCTGGGCGCTGGTCTGGGAGGAAAGGCCGAAACGTAACTGGGTGAGCGTGCGGCGTTATGGCGCGGCGCTGCTGGCCGTGGCGGGCGTGGCCGTGCTGTTCTGGCCGGCGCTTCAGTCTGCAAAATTGAGTTTGCTCGGGGATTTTCTGGGTCTTGTATCGAGCATCTTGTGGGCGGTGTTCAGCAAGCAGGTCCGCTTCCTTGGCGCAGGCTTGAGCGGCGTGGAAGTGGCGGCGCACACGATGTGGATGGCGGGCGTCTGGCTGTTGCCGGTGGGATTGATTGAGATTGCGGCGCGCGGTTTCACCATCAACGCGCCGCAGTTCGGCGTGCTGGCGTTCTGCGTCCTGCTGGGCGCGGTAATTCCCTACGCGCTCTGGAACAGCGCGCTCCGCCACTGGCGCACCAGCCAGGTGATGCTCTTCAACAACCTCATACCCGTGAGCACGATGACGTGGGCGCATATTTACCTCGGCGAACCCATCACGCACACGTTCTGGGCGGCGATGATATTGATCGTGGCCGGCGTGGTGCTGGGGCAGGCGGACTGGTCGAAATATTTCAGCCTTCCGGAAAGCTTTTGATTTCAAATCCTCCTCATCGTCATGCTCGTCCTCGTTCCCAATAATTTGAGGATGACGATGAGGACGAGAATGAGGATGATTTAATTTATGGACATCAAGAATCTAAATGAAGTGCCTTCGTTCATCACGAAGGACGGCTCGGAAATCCGCGAACTTCTCGCCCACCGCAATTCCGCCATCCGCAACCAGAGCCTCGCCGAGGCGCGGCTGCCCGTGGGCGGCGCGACGCAGGAACATTTTCATCCGCTGGCGGAGGAGATTTATTACATCACGCACGGCACTGGGAAAATCCGTATCGAATGCGCGACGCGCGAAGTGAGGGCAGGGGACGCCATCGCCATTCCGCCCGGCCAGAAGCACAAGCTCTGGAACACCGGGAACGAGCCGCTGCGCCTGCTCTGCTGCTGCGCGCCCGCCTACGAGAACAGCGACACCGTCATCACGGAAAATGTGTGAACGAGGAAGACGGAAATGCAGGTGAAGCTGGATCAAGAAGATGCAAATGACACCGGGTCACCTGACAAATGCTCACGCTGCCTTGGGATCAAATTTCCACGTCGCCGGATGGAAACAGTAAATGTGTGAACCGCAGATCTCCGCGTATTTGCAATCCTGCGGTTCAGGCACCAGGCAATAAAGCAAATGACTTATCCCGCTGGGCTTGACACGGCACAAGGTGAAATCCGGCAGCATTCGGGAAGGCTTTGGATCTGGCTTTCTGTCAGGTTCAAGTGACATGATGGAAATTGAAGCACTACGCCGTTAATCCGCAACAACAATCTTTTCAAACACGAACCGGCTTGCCAGCGTAATGTTATTGCCTTTGGCGTCGGGAAAATCCAAATTTCCCGCCGTTTCGGAGCGTGGAGTATGAAGTTTAATCCAATTTGCTGAATCAACCGGCGTCAGCCGCCTGTCCGCATGAAACCTAAAGACCTGATTTTGCTGGCCATCGTCGCCGTCGTTGTCTGGCTGCTGCCGAAGCTGTCGCTCTTTTACATCGTTTGCGGGCTGCTGGATTTCCGTCGCAGCAAACGGTTTGAGGCGGCCAACTGGCGGCGCTACTTTTTCGGCAACGGAATCCTGACATGGTTCCTCTCGCCGTTCAACCTACTCACGGATCTGCTGTGCGCAAGAAACCGGGGCATCTACCAATTGACTGACCTGCCCGATGAATGCCAGAAAGAAATCAGGCTGTTGATGTCGCTCGCGGACAACGAGCCGAAGATCATCAGCGAATTGAGCAAACGGATGACCGAGAAGAAGCGCGGCATGATTTTCTTCAAATGGTATGGCAAGAACATCACCAACACCCTGACCATCCCGGAATTCCATCAGCCGTTCAAATACATCAAGACCATTGGCGTCTCCATCTTCAACAAGAACCAGAGCACCTCCACGCATTACGGCCCGCTGCGCATCACCCTGCGCGTGCTTTACAACCTCGTCCCGCTCAAGAACGACGCCATCTACATCGCGGCGGCCAACCAGAAACATCTCTGGCACGACAACCCGCTCTTCATTTTCGACGACACGCTCGTCCACCAGTCCGTCAACGGCTCCGACCAGCTCCGCTACTGCATGTTCGTGGACATCCTGCGGCCCACGCGCCAGTTGTCCCTGATGGGATTCTTTTTGAGCATCGTCCGGAGTCTCATCATTTCCTTCAACCGGATTTTTTACAAGAACTGGGACATGATCAAGTGACGGCAATGCTCATGCCGAATATTCCCTAGTGTCGGGCCTGTGGCTTGAAATCAGATCGCAACGCAATCACCGCAACTTCAACACGGTTAATTCCATTGGCCATTTTCCGATGCACGGTTAAATTAGCCGCTCGCGGATGAAAAAATACCTGCAAGTCATCGGCATCGGGATTCAGAACAACCTGACCTACCGCTTCAATTATTTGACGCGGACGTTGTTCAGCTTCATCCCGCTCTTTGCCATGATCGCCCTCTGGCAGAAGATCGGCGGCCCGGCGCACTCCGGCTGGACGCTCTCGGAAACGGTTTTTTACTACCTGCTCGTCGCCGTGGTGGACGTCTTCACCGCCGTCAACGAGGACGACTGGCAGATCGCCGCCGACATCCGCGACGGCGCCATCAGCCAGTTCCTGCTCAAGCCCATTGATTATCTCTGGTACCGGCTCTGCCTCTTTTTTTCCGGGCGCATCACCTTCGTGATGATGGCGGCCGTCCCGCTGGCGGTCTTCATCTTCTGTTTCCGGCAATATTTCCTGCTTCCGGCGGACGGCACGGCCATGGTTGTGTTTCCCATCTCGCTCGTGCTCACCGCGCTGCTGCAATTCTTCACCTCTTACGCCATGGCCATGCTCGCCTTCTGGCTGCTGGAAATCTCCACGCTCATCTTCATCCTGTTCTCGTTTGAGTATATAGCCAGCGGCCACATGTTTCCGCTGCCGTTTCTACGCGACCAGCTGCCCCTGCTGGAACGCGTGCTCATGTTCACTCCGTTTCCGTATCAGATGTATTTTCCCGTGGCGGTTTACATGGGCAAGATTTCCGGCGCGGACCTGTGGAGCGGTCTGCTGGCGCAATTCATCTGGGTGATCCTCTCCTACGCCCTCGCGCGGTTTATGTGGCGTCGCGGCGTGACGAAATATTCCGCGTTCGGCGGTTGAGGGGATACGCCCTGCCGCCTCTCCGCAACTGCCGACAGTATTTCCGCCAAAATCACGTCGCCGTCGGCGAAATCAAATCCAGCCGGAACACCTTGATGGCGTTGAGCATGAATTGAATCGCCACCGCCGCCAGCAACAGTCCCATGATGCGTATGGCGATGCTCATGGCGATGGGGTTCAGCCACTTTGCGCCGCGCGCCGCCACCCGCAGGATGAAATAGCTCGCCAGCATCACCGTCGCAATACAGCCATAGAGCGCCACATGTTCGGCAAGGTTCTTCGCCTCGTTTTGCAGCACGATGGTTGTGGAGATTGCGCCCGGGCCGGACAGCATGGGAATGGCCAGCGGCGTGACGGCGATGTCCGTCTTTTCCGCCCCGGCCCTGGTTTCCTCGTGTGTTTCCTGCACGCGTGAACGCTGGGCTCGCAACATGTCCAGCGCCACCAGCAGCAGAACGATGCTCGCCGCGATCTGAAAGGCCGGCATGGTGATGCCCATGACCTTGAACACCAGCGTTCCGGCAATGGAAAACAACAGCAGCACTCCCGCCGCCACGCAGCAGGCCAGCCGCGCCATGCGCGTGCGCTGCTCCGTCGTGTCATTGGGGGTCATCGCCAGAAACGCCGGCACCGTGGCCAGCGGATCCACGATCACAAACAGCGAACTCGCCGCCAGCAAAATGTATTCGGGCAGGTTCAAGGAAACCAGATTAAGGGCGGATGGGAAAAATTGTCATGTCAAATCGCGTCCGGTGCGGCGGCGCGGATGAATTCATTCTTTGGGAAAGAAGCTGATGACATCGGGCAGTTCCCTGCCGTTGGAGGCGGATTTCCATTTGCCGTCCACGTCCAGAAAGCCCATGCACCGGAAATCTTCACATTGCACCCAGTAACAGATGCCTTTTTCCGGAACCAGTTCGGGCGGTAGCGTAACATTCATAGTTGCATTTATTTTTCTATTGGCTTGTAAGCACGATAATTCTTCCACGGCGAATCTCAATGGGGTGAAACCCGAAGAACCGGCACATCCGGCCGGTCCGGCATATGCCGGATCCCACGCGCGGATTTCCTTGATGATGTCGGATGAGAAACCAACCGCGCAGAAAATCTCCTTCCCGCTCTGTCGTCAGAAGATTATCGTGCTGGCTCCATGCAACCTGATCGCTACGAAATTTCGTCGGCCGGTCGCCACCGGCTGTCCGGCAACCTTCAAAAACGCAGCACGAAACTGGGTCTGCCCACCTGGGGCGGATGCCTGTTCGGCGGTGCATTTGTGGCGGTGGGCACATGGATCATTTTGGTGGGCACGAAGGTTGTGGCAGTGAATCCCGCCTCGGTTCACGCGCCCTACTGGGTGTTGACGGTGGCTGGCGCGTCGTTTGCGCTGGGTGGGTTCATGGTCTGGGGCATGGCGTGGATACAATTTGCCGCAGACCGGTCGCGGCGGGAGGCCGCGCTCCGCCATCCCGGTGAACCGGCGCTGGCGGATTATCCGTGGCATCCCGACGGGCTCACCGTTTCCGAATGGGCGGGCGCGGCCAAGTTGCTGGCTTTGGTCATAGGCATGAGCGTTTTTCTTTCCATCTTCAACTGGTGGGCTTTCGGCGCGGAAGGGCCATGGATGGTCAAGGTCATCGTGGGATTGTTCGACATCATTATGGTGCTGGTCTGGGGCAAGGCATTCCAGTTGCTGGGGCGAGCAGTCAAGTTCGGTTCTTCACGGATCGAGTTCGTGCATTTTCCCTGCCGGCTGCCGGGACCGGCCGTTCTTCGCTGGCAACCGGGCCGTGGCATCAACCGGATAAACCAGGGCACATTCACCCTCCGCTCTGTGGAGGAATGGATGGAAAGCAGCGGTTATGGCAAAAACCGGACTGTCACCGTGGTTCACGAGGAAATCTGGAGTGCGAAAGGGATCATCGAACAGCCGCGCAATTTTCCGCTTCACGACGCGGTGGAACTCCGTTACGAACTTCCGGCGGAGGCTTTGTCGACGCGGCTTTCCGCCGACAAGCCGTTGTTCTGGGAATTGGAAGTCAAACTCAAACTGCCCGGCCTTGATTTCAGCGAAACCTATCTCGTGCCAATCTACGGCTCGTGAAAGATCATCTGGCACTCACCGCACCAGTTTCCTCACAAAGTGTTCGTAGAGGATTTCCGGCACGGTCAGAGTGACGACGGCTTTGTGGCTGAACTTGAAGAAGGATTCTATCTTCGACAAGGCGTCCGGTTCCCAATATTGCAATTCAATTCACCGTCTTTTTTGCCGCGCTCTGCCGGAATATCAGGATGCTGGCGACTATAAAAACCATCAGCGCAGTCGAGGCTGAATATCGGCTCAAGGCCAGCCCGCCCTCGCTCACCGGCTTGTCAAAAAAATCTCCGAGCACCGCGCCCAATGGACGGGTCAGAATAAAGGCCGCCCAAAACAGGGCCGTGTGCGAAATCTTTGTGAAAAAATAAAGCGCGGCAATCACCGCCAGCAATCCGCCGAACAGCGCAATTGAATTGAGAAAGCCAAATCCCTCGGTGTCGGCCGTCCAGTCGCCGAGCGCGGTGCCCAGGGTTTGCGAGAACATGATGGTGACCCAGTAAAATATTTCCGCCCTGGGCGAACTCACGGTGTTGATGGAAACCGAACCCAGCCTCCAATACCAAACTGATAAAGAAGCGATCAGCAGAACCAGCAGAAGCGACGAACCTCCGGCATAACCGATGCCCAGTGACCGGTCGCAAAAATCCGCCAATGTGGTTCCCACCGTCGTGGTGGCGATGATGGTCGCCCAATATAAAAACGGATGAAAGCGCGCCGCCTTGATTTGCGCGAAAACAAAGGCGATGAAGAGGACCGCAAAAATCCCCGTGCTCAACAGGTATCCCAGGTTCATGGACATCGAAACCGCATCGCCGCCGGTCTCGCCCAGGGTTGTCGCGGCGATTTTGATGAGCCAGAAAATGAAGGTGACTTCAGGGACCTTGCTGAAAAGCTTTTCGCTGGGTTGTTCCATGTGCTTCCCCTTTGTTATTTACTTGTTTGCAGGCATGAACGGTTCAGCGAAGCATTGGCCACCTTTGTCATAAGCAACCCAGACAATGTGCGTTTTCAAATCCACCGCGATATCGCCCGCACCGGTTTCATCCGGCACATCGGCTAAAGCAGTCAATTTATCTGCCGCTACCGCAACAACCGAAATTTTCCCCTGCCTGCTTGAACAATATGCCTGATGCAGGCCTGGATCATAGGCCATTTCATCCACGCGTCCGGCGATGGGAACCGTCGCAACAATTTTTCCACTGTTGCAATTGAACAACACCAATTTGCCCGCGCAGGCCACCAACAAACCGTCCGCGTCGGGAGCCAATGCGATTCCGTGCGGCCCCTTGTCCGGCGCCAATGGCCACGCAGTCAGAATCTTTTCATTTGATAAATCCATCACGGCAATTGTATTGGAGCCTTTTACCGCCTGATATAGTTTTTTGTTCTTTGAATCGAGGGCCATGTCTTCCAGACCCTTTCCGTCAAACATGACCGTCGATACAATTTTTTTCGCCACGGGGTCAATCACCCATTGCTCGGCGGCTGTGTCGTTGCAAACGTGTACCAATCCGGAATCCGGATCAAAGCCGATTATGTCACTCGCGGCTGGCAACGGCACTTCGCCGGTCACCGCAAGTGTTTTGGCATCCACAATGACCATGCGACCGGGGTCATTGCCGCTGACATAATAATTGCCACGACTGGCATCCACCGCGCCGTCTTGCGACGTGCCGGTTGCAACGGCTTTCAACAGCTTCTTTGAATCCAAATCAACGACATCGAACGTTTTATTTTCCTCGTGACCGAGCAGGAGACGGTTGTTCACGGCGTCAACGCGGATGAAATCAAATTTGCCGCCTGTGCCGGGCAGCGGAATTGGTTCACCCCCGGTCAATGGCAAAGAAGTGTTGGTCTGTGCGCTTGATGAAGGAGCTGACATCAAATATCCAAACATCAAACCGGCAGCGATGGCGGCATTAAGAGAGATGGTTTTCATATAATATTTTTGGGACGAAATTCATTTATCCTGTGAATCAGTTCCGCGCCAGCAAAATCCGGATTATGACAAAGAATTCATTTTGAGTTCAGTCTGTGTTCATGTTGATTTGGTTGAATGACAGCGTTGGCAAAACGCCGATTGAATAAATTGAAAACAAAAAGAAAATGATTATGAAAATTAAAACCCTGATCTGCACCACATTGGCGGCTGGATTGTTCGCCGGTTGCTGCTCGGAAAAGGCTGAAAAACATGCAAACAAGCAGGCCAAGCTCATGGCCGAGGCGAAAGTCAGCAAGGACGACGCCACGAAAACCGCACTGGCAAAAGTCCCAAATGGCACAATCAAGGAATCCGAGTTGGAGAAGGAGGACGGCAAATTACAGTGGTCCTTTGACGTGGCCGCGCCGGATTCCCAGGACATCACCGAGGTAAATGTTGACGCCATCACGGGTGACGTGATTTCAGTCGAAAAAGAATCTGGTGAAAACAAGACGGACAAGGATTAAAATCATTTCCGATTGCACCTCAAAATCGCCCGTCGTCGAATTATCCGGCGTCGGGCGCTTTCTTCGACGCACATTGACAACCAGGTGACTTAAAACACAGTATCATTCAATGCGCGTGCTGGTCGTTGAAGACGAAAAGAAAACCGCCTCGTTCGTCCGCAAGGCGCTCGAAGGCGAGGGCTTTGCCGTGGACGTGTGCCATCGCGGCGACGACGCTCTGGTCGCCGCGATGGCGACGCCGTTCGACGGCATCGTTCTGGACATCATGCTTCCCGGACGGGACGGCGTGAGCGTGCTGCGCCAGTTGCGTGCACAAAATAACTCCGTGCCCGTGCTGCTTCTTTCTGCGCGTGGCGAAGTCAGCGAGCGCGTCGAGGGATTGAACGCCGGCGCGGATGATTATCTGCCCAAGCCGTTCGTCATCGCCGAACTTGTCGCACGAGTCCGCGCACTCGGACGGCGCGGTGCGGAGACAAAGTCTACCACCCTGCGTGTCGCGGACCTCACGCTCGACACGATTTTGCACCGCGCGGAGAGGCGTGGAAGATTTTTTGATCTGACCGCGCGCGAATTCCGGCTGCTGGAGTTTTTGATGCGCTCGCCCGGACGCATTTGCGGACGCATGAGCATCATCGAAAAAGTCTGGGACTACGATTTTGATCCGGGCACGAATCTGGTGGATGTTTATGTGAGGCGATTGCGTGAAAAAATTGACGAAGGCTTTGACCTCAAGCTGCTCCACACAGTTCGCGGCGTCGGTTACGTTTTGAAAGAATGAAAATCCGCACGCGCCTGACATTTTGGTATGCTGCGATTTTGATTGTCTCCCTTATCGTCATCGGCATTGGAACCTACCAGGAGATTTCCGAGCAGCTTTCTCATGAACACCGGAAAAAAATATGGAAACACGCGCTGGATGAAACGAGTGAAATGATTTTGTGGGTCGGCCTGCCCGCCGTGATTCTGGGATTGCTTGGCGGCTGGTGGATTACGCGCAAGGCTCTTGCGCCAGTGACAAAGCTGGCGTCGGCCGTCGAAAAAATCCATGACCGGAATTTACGCGCACAATTGCCGCGCACAGGCAACGGCGATGAATTGGACCGGCTGACAGAAGTTTTCAATGACATGACTGTAAGGCTTGATGATTCATTTCAACGCATCCGCGAATTCACTCTCCATGCCTCCCATGAATTAAAAACTCCGCTGACCGTCATGCGTGGTGAACTTGAAATGTCATTGCGGCAGGAAAATCTGGCTCTTGCCGAAAAGGAACGCCTTTTGAGCCAGATTGATGAAATTGAGCGGCTCGCCAAAATTGTTGATGGTCTGACGCTCCTTACTAAGGCCGATGCAGGACAAATCAAGTTGGATTTTGAACCGGTGCGGCTGGATGAACTGGTGCGCGAAAGTTTTGCAGACACAAAAATCTTGGCACAGCCATTAAACATTAAAGTCAACTTGTCCGCCTGCGAAGAAGTTGCAATCTCCGGCGACCGACATCGTTTGCGGCAATTACTGCTCAATTTGACCGACAATGCGGTCAAATATAATCAGCACGATGGTTTGATAGATATTTCCTTGCGCCGCCTTGCTGGATTTGCGGAATTGAAAATTACAAACACCGGCGCTGGGGTCACGCCGGAAGTTCAAGCCCGCGTGTTCGAACGTTTTTATCGCGGTGATGCCAGCCATAATCATTTGATTGAGGGCTGCGGACTGGGTTTAAGCATTGCCGAATGGATTGTCGCCGCGCATGACGGAACCATTCAATTTGTTTCAGAAATGAATAAACTCACGAGCGTGACCGTTAAGTTCAAATTTTCTTAATCTTGAAGTTTTTATCTTCCCACAAACAGGACATCCAGCCATGCCGGGCCGTTGAAATGGCGACTACGCGGAGCAGCAGCCGTTTTATTTATTCAATTGAAACATCTGCAAAACCCGTTTTTCATTGTAGCGGCGGTCTGTGACCGCCGTGCTTTTGCTGGCAAATTCGTCGTTCTTCGGCGCTCACAGAGCGCCGCTACAGTGGTTTTGCAGAGGTCTCAATTCATCTTCCAAATGGAAAGAACATTCCTGCCGGAATCGGATCACCAAGTCCAGTAAAGCCCGAAATACCACAACGTGTGTTTATCCCCGATGACGCTCCGGCCCGCGCTGGCCTGCAGGCTGAAATGGTCGCTGAAATGATACGAACCGCCGAAATTAAGCGCCGCGTACCCGTGATCGCCATCCGCATCCTGGCCTTGCGCAAACAGTTCGCCCCCCAGCGAGAGATGTTTCCCACAATCCCGCTGCAACAGCAGGCCGCCATAGGGATAATCCCGCTCGCCCGGCGCCGGATTCAAGAACACCCCGCCACCGGCGTCCACCGTCCACGATACAAAACTCTTTTGCGCCCACAACGGCAGGTGATACGTTGGCCGCCCGTTGCCCAGGTCCCGGTTCGCGTCGCCGGACGGAAGTGTCAGCCCCGGAAAAACCGCCAGTTCCGGCCAGCCGTTCGTCTCATGCAGGAACCGGTATTTGACGCTGAACGCGAGATCACCAAAACCGGAAGCCGACGGCAGCCCGCCGCCCGCCGCCGTCGCCACGCCGATGTCAAAAGTAAGCTGCGTGTCAGGAAATGCCCCGTAATCCAGTTCCGCCGCCGGGCCGTTGATGTTGTAACTGTTGCCGACATGATCGCCGGTGGTGAAAAAATAAGCTTCGAAATGCTGATAATCCGTCGGGTCGGGATCATCCGTCAAAAACGGCGGGCCGGCGAAGGTGCGCAGCGCCGGAACCAGGTTCAGGCAGACGGCCAGCAGCAGGATTTTGGACACCTTGCCAATCATCAGCCCATGTTAATTTCTTCGAAACGTGCTCGTCGAGGATTTCCTGATCGGCCACTCATGTCTTTGCAAAGTGCCGGCAGGACGCAGCGGTGTCTTTCTCCTTGGAAACCTGCCGCAGCATTGCATCACGAGCTGACCGGATGGGAATTATTGCATTCCAAAACACCACAAGAGCCGACCGACCTCTTGTGGTGTCTGGTGGTGTCTTAAAATGACCATCGACAGCCCGGATCACCCCAAATCAAGGGGTTAAATTGCATAAACCATTGTCAATCAACAAAAGTCACCTTTGGAAATCCCCTTTTCCCGTCGGGAAATACCAAAGTCACGAGGGGAAATACCGAAGTCGCGTCGGGAAATTGGTAAGTCGAAGCGGGAAATTGGTAAGTC
>PKZR01000188.1 GCA_003133815.1 Limisphaerales bacterium
GTGATGGCGCGCTGCGGCGTGTGCAGCTTCACCTTTACCTTCCCCTGCTCCATCGGCGTTACTGTCGCGGGCGTCCCGGGATGGTTGTAACGGATTTTGACCGTAACTTCGACTGGCTCGGTCAATTTGTCGAAAGGATGCCAGTTGCAGCGGTCAGCCGTAAATTCATCACGGTCAAGCGCAGAATCGTCGCCCACGACGACNNTGGCCCAGAACATGGCCGTGCAAATCCACGATGTCGCCGCGATGCTTCTGCACGAGGTTTGCCGACTGGAGAAAGCCGCCGTAATTATTGTCCGGCACGAAACAGATTTCCATGCTCTCCTCCTTGTCGGCGGTCTTGAGATTGCAATGCCGCGCCACTTCGCGCGTGTCGCTCTTGGTCTTTTCGCCGAGCGGAAAAATCGCACGAGCAAGCTGGTCCTGCCGCAGCGAAAAAAGAAAATAACTTTGATCCTTCCGCAAATCGCGTCCGCGCTTCAATAAATAACGTGTAGGAGACGAGGTGACGAGTCTCTGAATTTCTTCGCCGGAATTAGAATGAGACTCCTCACGTCGTCTCCTACTCAAATCATCGGGCGGAACCGTTGCGCGTTCAATCCGCGCGAAATGTCCGGTCGCGATGAAATCCGCACCCAATTGATCCGCGCGGTCAATCAATCTGCCGAACTTCAGATTCTGATTGCACATCACGCACGGATTTGGCGTGCGGCCGGCCTTGTATTCGTCGGCGAAATACTGGATGACGTGCTTCTGGAATTCCGCAGCCTCGTCAATGAGGTAATACGGGATGTCGAGCTTGTCGCAGACAGAGCGCGCGTCGGTGACAGCCTGCGGACCGCAGCATTTGTCCTCCGCGCGGTTCACGCAATCCTGCGGCCAGAGTTTGAGCGTGATGCCGATGACCTCGTAGCCCTGCTCGATCAAAAGCGCCGCCGTCGCCGAGGAATCAACTCCTCCGCTCATGCCGCAGACGACGCGCTGACGCTTTTGCGAATTCACAGACTAGCATTATACAACTCGCGGGCGGCGTGTAAAATGGTTTGCGAGGTCAAACTTGATTTACCGCTTCAATTAAACTATTTTTCCGCCATGCAATACAATGTCGTCATGGTTGAATCTGAAGAAGGGTTTGCCGTTTCCTGTCCCGCGTTGCCGGGTTGCCACAGTCAGGGCGCGACGCATGATGAAGCTCTGGCCAACATCCGTGAAGCCATCCGTCTCTGGCTCGAAGTCGCCGAGGAAGATGCCGGGCGCGAAGCCGCAGCCGAAGGCGGACGTTTTACCCGCGAACTCGTCACCGTTTGATCTGTGCCGAAACTTCCGGGCATCAGCCAGCGCGACGCCGTCCGCATTTTTGAAAAGCTCGGCTACCACATCGCCCGGCAAAGCGGGCATATCGTGATGACCAACGGCAAACAGCGGCTCATCATTCCCCGCCACAATCCCATCAACGCAATCACCATGGGTTCGATTGCCAAAAGCGCCGGACTGACGCCGGATGAATTCCGCAAGCTGCTTTGAAAGTCGCGGAGCGACGGATAGAAATTAGCCAGCTACGAAGTGGCTGGCTAATTGCCGGATAGATTGGTTCGTCCCGCCGGGACGATGGAAAATTTGCGATGGATTCCGCCGTCCCTTCAGGACGGTTTTATTTTGGGCGGCGAAACCCGGCACGATGTGCCGGGCTAATTTCCGGCAGTCGCTTCGCGACTCATTGCGAATTCACAGACGGACATTATACAAGGCGCGGGCGGCGTGTAAAATGGTTTGCGGAGCAGGTTTAAGAAAATTACCGCTTCCTTTTTATCAAAAAAGTAATCGCTGCAATCGCAGAAACAAGTAATGCAATTGAAATCCAAATCCATTTGTGACTGGAATGTTGTTCTAATTTCAAATGGCGAGTCGCCGATGAATTAGAAGATTGCCCGTGTTCCAGATTGTATTCTTTGACGGCTTCGGCTTCAGTTTTTTCTGGCAAATGGTCTAGTTTGGAAAAGTAAAGCGTCTGCTTATTTTCTGCATTGTTTGGGAATCTGGTTTCACCAATGGCTGTTGTTCCAACAGTTTTCAGCGGAAGAACGTCCGGCACGGAATCTAGGCGAACAGAATGAACATTAACCATTACAAAGAATTGGTGTTCGACATCATTTGTTAAAATAACACCATCCAATTTCGGCCTGAATTGTTCATATGTATAAGCCATCGGAAAAGTCTTGTTATTGATATTCGTTTCACTCAACACACGGACTTCTCCCGATTTCCAGCCGTTATCAAACTGGTGCATGATTGAACCATCATGACCAAGCAATCCACTTCCCGCCTTAACATAATAATCGATTGATTTCGGTAAATGAGGCGGCTGGTCGCTTAATTGCCAATTAGCTGCAACTTTATATGTTCTAGCGTCGCGAGGGTGACTCAAGAGTGATCCCACGTCTCCGTTGGTTGCACCGGCAAAATAAGACGCTGACGCCAATCCCACCCAAACAAAGTTCGCAAACGTGCCGTCTTCAATTGGAAAATCACCATATTCGATTACTGCGCTGCCACTGTTTACCGGGCCACCTGGACTTTGCTTTCCATAGCAGGTGTAGCTGTAAACAGAGCCATTTATAAGAACGACTTCTTGATATTTGATTCCTGTTGTCTGTTCTTTTGGATCAGTCAAATGAATCGCCCAATTGCGGCCATTAACCGTCAAAGTAAAATTGCGAATAAAATTTGTGTTATACACAAGGTCTCCATCAATCTGGTATCGATCTTCCTCGTCGGTCATGTTTGTCACGGCAACTGTGATAATGCCGCCAGCCAGCAAAACCGCCGCGCCAATGCCAGCAACCAATTTGAGTTTAGCGTATATCATGATTTTAAGTGTTCCTTTCACTAGAGCGAAAGTTGAAACGCTGGCCGCCGCGCCTTTGGCAATCGCCACGGCAGTCACAGTTTTCGCCAGCACCACGGGCGCGGCTTGAACGGAATTGGCGGAAATCGTCCCGGCAATGATGGCCGTGGTCGAACTCACGCCGCGCTTCGTGAAAAATTTCCGCAGCTTTTCCAACGCGCGACTCACGCGTTTCTCCGCCGCGTCCTCGCTTGCGCCCAAGACTTGCCCGACCTCGCGCAAATTACGGCCTTCATAAAAGCGCAGCACGATGGCTTGGCGATCCTTCTCGCACAGGCCCGCTACGGCGCTGTCCAGCAACGGCGCGATTTTTGGCCAGACATCGGTTTCCGATTCATTCAAAATTGATTGCATACACGCCTCCTCTTCACGGCGATGACGCCGCGCCTCGCTCCTGATGAAATTATTGGCCGTCAGGCGCGTGGCTTGAAACAGCCAGCTGCCCAGCGCCTTGTCATGCCGCAATTGCG
>PKZR01000400.1 GCA_003133815.1 Limisphaerales bacterium
CGTCATCCACCACGATGATTTCATCGGGTGGCAGTGTTTGCGCCAGCAGATTGGAAATCGTATCGCCAATTAAGGTTTCCCGATTGTAATTGGGAATGATGACGGAAAGGTTCAAAGAATCAATAAACCTTGCTCAAGATGAGTTTTAACAGCCGCTCGGGCGCGTTGAAATCGGTCGTTCTTGTGCTGATGGATCGGTGCGCCATCTTTCCCATTGCCTGCCAGTCTTCGCGCCGATTCCAAGCCTCCTCAAGTTTTCCGCCAAAACATCCTGAAGTTGCGAAATCCGCCAGGAATCCATTTTGTCCGTCAATGATATAATCGGCATTAAACCCGCATCGCGTGGTAACCGCCGAGCGACCACAGATCATGCCCTCGGTGATGACCATTGGTCCTCCCTCGCCGCGCGCAGCAAGAACCTGAAGATGATGTTCCCGCCAGATGGCCGTTGCGTTTGAAAACCCGGCAAAGATAACTTTCTTTTCCAAGCCATAAAATTGGGAAAGTTTTCTCAAATACGACTCTTCGGCTCCCTGCCCAAAGAGGCTTAATGTGTAGTTCCGGCCCTTCCACTTCTCATCGGCTAAAACCTCGAACAATACGTCCTGACCTTTCCAGCGGGGTTCCAATCTGGCGACACAGGCAAAACGCCAGGGTTCACCATCGGCTTTGTCCGGCCACGGCAGCGGTTCGGACAAATCCAGACACAGCGGCGGGATAATGATTTCCGCACGCGGAATCGCCATGACTAGCTGGCGCTCCGTAAGCCGCTGGTTTTCGCGGGATACAAATACCGTCGTTCTAGCTTTTTTGAAAATGGCGCTCATCATCTCACGCATCGGATCGTCCACCCAAAAAGTTTCCGCGTTAAAATGACAGATGAAAATGAATGGAATGGTTGTTTCACATAAAAATTGTCCCAAGGCCGGATGGTAAACCGGGTCGTAGGCGCTCCCGGAAGAAATGATCATGAAATCCAGACTCTTTTTGTAAAGATTGCGAAAAGGATTGAAATATCTCTGACGGATCCGGCTTACGCGGCCTGAAACCAACGGAACCAGATGGATAGATGCGCCTTTCGATCNNCCCGTAAATCCATGCTTGCGCTGACTACCACTTGATGCTGCATTTTCAACAATCGCTCCGCGCAGGCCGACCAGAGATACTCGCTGCCGGGCCATTGGTGTCCTTGAACCGTCGAGACAAATCCGATCTTCATGGGCTTCATAACTTTCAATCACCCGTCTCAAGACCTTTAATAGCCCTTAAAATGGATTCGCGAAACAACTGCTGAATCCGATCATGGTTGAATATCCCATTTGCGGCCGCCCACGCCCCTTTGGCCAGTTCCAACCAGTGATCTGGTGAACGCAGCGTCTCCAATGCCTTGACCAAGGCTTCGACCTGATCCGTTTCAACTGCCAATCCCGCGCCCGTTTCCAGCGCGACGCGCACCGGTTGGCAGTATTCAGGCCCCCAGACGACGACCGGCTTGGCAAACTGCACATATTCCAAAAATTTTGTGGTAAAACTCGTCCGCATCATCAGTTCCAGTTCCCGTCCAAAACTCATCACCACCAGACAGGCATCGGCATCCCGCAACCGTGTTTTGAGTTCAGCATGTGGCAGCAGTCCCCGATAAATGCCCTCCGATTTCATCCATGCCAGTTCTGCTTCAGACCAGTCCGGGTGCGGGCCATAAACTTCAAACTTGACCCATGTCAGGTCGGCCAGTGCCTTGGCCAGTCGCAGGACGCTCCGGCCATAGTCCTTGATGATCGTGCCGGCATAAATAAGCTTGAACGGACGATTCCCGCTTGGCGGTTTGAAGTCCGGCACGAAACTAGGATCACGCGGCGCGGAACACGGATATAAAACGGGCGAGCAAGGATGTGTTCCGAGTTTTTCCCTCATCCCGGCACTCGTGCAAAAGGCGACGCTGCTGGCCTGATACAAACGGTAAAACCGCCTTTCCAAAAGGGAGGCGACCGGTGGAAACGGTTTTTCCAATTCTAGTGTAAATTGTCCGCGCGGCCACCAATCCTGAAAATTCGTTATCAGCGGAACACCTAATTTTTGGGACAGGTGATATGCCGTCCAGCTCAAGGTGTTGTCCGCCACGGTGAACACCGCATCCGGTTTGAACTGTTGCGCCGTCGCAAGCACTTCCACCGGGATGTGTGCGGATTCAAACGTCATCTCAAATTGCCGCACCCAGCGGGAAAACCTTGTGTTGGACAGGCGCACCAAAGCCGGATGCCGTTTGGCCCGCAGGTTGGGAATGGATGGATGGTCAAACGCGCCGGATGTGGTTACGAACAGATCAAAGTCATCGTGCTCGATAAAATGCCGGCGCATCGCCAGACAAGCCCCGCCGTTGTTAGAAGGCGATATCCAGGCATAATAAAAAATGCGCGGCTTAATGTTCAATTGTGGACGTATTTTTGAAGTGCAGATCAAGCCATTGCTCAAAACCGGCGACATCCACCACCATATCCTGTTTATCCTGTTCCCCGGCTTTGCTGGCAAGGAAGCGTTGAAATGAATGTCCTGACTGATGCGCCATTCCTAAATAGTGCGGAAATACACCATTCACAGCTATTTCTCCAATCTTGGATTTTTGACCGCAATACAGCAAATTTGTCAATCCGGCTCCATGCGGTCCGATCAAAACATTAGCCGTGGCGCAAACTTCGACTTGTTCCCTAAAAGGAATGTCCTCCATGACGATGACCTGAAAACCGTATGATTTCAACAACGGTTCGATTTCAGATTCATTCAGCACCCTGCGCACGGCCGCCTTCCTGCGTGAAATATAAATACGCTGCCTGCCCGAAAGATGTTCAAATCCGAAAGCGCTTTTTAATTGATCCGCAATTTGCCTCAATGAATCGGCTGCGGAGAATGTGGTATGGCCGGCTGGCGTGGCAAACCACAGGCGCTCAATCACTGCATCTCCGCGATCCGCCTGATGCTCCAGACGATCCGCAGAAACACCGAGTGCAGCCAGCGAATCCAACTGGAACGATTTGGGCCTGTCATTGATTAAAAATCGGGCGTGCGCGGGTAAATATGGCAAACTGTTCCAAAGACGCGGCAGCGTGTCATGAAACCAGTGATAAAATTCTCCGCTCCACAATCCCAGCAGAGAAAAAACATCTCCCTTGATAAACCGTTTCTTGCGAAATCTGGCCTGATAACTCGGGTTTTGTGTGAGGTAAGGCTTAAACCAGTTTCCTTGGAAACAAATAGAACCGTCCGGCAAAAAAACAAAGCCGACAGCATCGCGCACGCGCGCGCCTGGGACAACCACCAGGCTTTGTGGCCGTCTGTAATCAGCCATATGAAATTCAAATTCCGAACGCGCCACCGCATCTTCGCGTGTAAGCGGGAGAACTTCTTCATAAATCGGCTCGTGGATATCCAACACCTTCAAACCACGGGTTTTACACCATGCGGCAACATCCTCACACACTTGAGGCCGGGCCGAGTGGAGGACTTTTCGGATAAGTTTTAGCACTTGATGCGAGTTATTCATGATGGCATCTAAAATTTCCCCCAAATGCGGATTTGAATTCGGCCTTCACCTTGAAAGAAGGCACAACCTCAAGCTGTGAGTTTTACCACCAACTGTTCGGCCATCTCTGGATTCCGGTCGTATTGGTGCAAAACCGGCACCGGCAACCTTTTGGGACTCGATACATATCCATTGGTAATTTCCAAAAATCCTGTCAATATGCCGCGGCTCATTGTGCCGACGGCACCGTGAAAATTTTCAGCAATGGCAATTTTATTCACCAGAACATCATGAACCAGAACATTGTGAACACTGGTATCGGCTCCATGTGCCACTGATTTCAACTGCATGATTTCTGCGATGAAGACGCGCAGGTAATCAATAATGCCAGTCGCCGTGCCCATGACCGTGCCGCAGCAACTGATTCTATTGCCGCTTACTTTTTCCGTCATCTCCGCGCCATAGTTCGTTTTTATCCAGTCGTCATTCATTGGCTCGCAGCCAAACATCATG
>PKZR01000008.1 GCA_003133815.1 Limisphaerales bacterium
CAGCCACGCGGCGGCGTAATTGGCATTGCCATCGGAAGCTGTGAAGCCGGATGTCGGCGTGCCAAGCGCGGTGTTCGTGCTGTTGGGCGTGAATGATATGGGCACTGTCAGCGTCGGCGAACCGTCCAGCGGCACGATGCTGATGTTCAGCATGGCCACGCGCAATGGATATGGCCCAAAGACGCTTGCGGTAATGGGTATTTGAAGAACCTGGCCTGCTGATGCCACAAAATCGGTACTGGCGAAATTGACCGATGGCATATTTGTCATGGACAAGGGGCTTACAGCCGGCGATGACAGGCCTTTGCTCAAGGAACTTGGATTGAATACGTTGGAGGTGGCTACCGCCGCAAGCCCCTGATAGCCGTTAACCGTGTCATTTGTCCAAAACCGACGATACCATGTCAGGGATGGATCCAGCGACCGGCGGAAGGTAACATACACGTCGGAAACGTCCAGCGTGCCATCACCAAAGACATTGAAATTGATGCTTGTGTCGTTGTTGGCGCCCAATGTAGCTTCGCTGGCCACCGCGCCACCGGGTATTAAATAACCATTGCCAGTGTCTATGCCAATAGCGCCGGCGGAATCCATGCTGTCGGCGAAATCACTGCCTGACGGAGGATAATTAGCAGAATATATCGCCGATTGAAACACCTGCTCAACGTCGGCATTATCCAAGTTGGTGTCGCCGAAGTCACCGGCGTTGAACCAGCGGAACGGATATGAATCGCCGACAATATAACTTGCCGATCCGACGGTCACATTTTTGATTGCGTTGAGCGTGCCAGCACCCAGCGAGCCGTTCGTTGGAGCGTAAATAAACACATCCGAACCCGGTGCGCCGATGCCGTCGTCGGTCGCCGACGGACGGCCTATCTGGATCTGGTAGGTTTGACCTGGCGTGGCGCCAGTGGGCACGGTGAACGAATATCCGCCTGCTATGACCTTCCCGCCGGTCTGTAGGAAAAGGGTGTCATGCGCCTGCGAGTACTGGATGAGATCCTGCGACTTTGTGTTGTAAAGATTAGTCGCGCCATAGCGCTCTATCCAGCCGATTCCCATCAGGTTTTCCGATGTATTGATGTTTTCCAAAGGAACCAGACCGGTCCCGTCGAACATTGCCGGCGGAATGATAATAAACGTGTCCGGGAATTTAGGATTGGGCTGCTCCAGCATGGATTGAAAATTGAATGCGTTCGGGGTGATTGCAGGGCCGGGATTGGGACCTGCGTTGGTGACGGTCAGGTTGAACTGCAAGCTGTAGATAATGGTGCTGGACAGCGGTGACAGCGTGACCGGGGCGTAAAACGTCTGGCCGGGTGACGCGATAAAAGCGCTGGAAGCCTCTCCTGATGCGAAGCCAAAGCTGATGGTGTTTGGCACGAAGGCGCTTGCCAAGAAAACTGTGGGGGTGACAGCACTAGGCTGATAGTTGGGCTTGAAGCCCATGATGTTGAACGTCAAGTTCGTATTGGATGGAAGCGACAGAGACAATGTGATGCCATTGGTGCCAGATATGGTGCCGGCAAATATGCTGGGTGCGGCATTCGTTGGGTTGCTTCCGTCGGTGGTATACCACAATTGCGCACCGTCCGTGACATCATAGACCGTAAACTGTGCGGCGTTGTCGCCGACAACGGTGGGGTTGCCAACGATGAATTGAAACAGTGCTGAAGTGATTGCGCTATTGGGATGAAGAGACTGTTCCCCAATTGCCTTTATGGACAAGTTCGGCAAAATCTGCGCGACCGTCAAGCCAACCACCGAAGAAAGTCCGTTCTGATAGCCGACCGGTGCCGAAGCAGAAGAGGATGTGGGGTCGGGAATGCTGGCAACTGTCAGTGTATTACTATAAGTATAATATGACTGACTTCCCGCAGCTCCCACAATGACGATGGGCACGTCATTGTTGAAAGTAGCTCCTGACGATGAAACGGCATGAAACACGGATGTATAAGGATATGGTGGTGGGAAATCCACATAGCCGATTTGCGGTGTTGCTACCGGGGGGAGCGGTGGAGTGGCGCTGACTTCAAGTGAGTTTGTGCTTTCGCCACCGGAATTTACTGATGTAACAACATAATAATACGTTATCCCATTAATAACGGACGTGTCGGAATAACTCGTGGTGGCCACATTGTTGGCAACAGTTGTGTAAGGGCCGCCGGTGGAAGGAGAGCGTTTGACATTGTAACTTGCCGCTCCGGGACTTGCCGACCACGTCAAATTCACCAGGTTGTAATTTGTCGTCGCGGCCNNAGCGGCCAGCCCAGTTGGTGCGGCAAGCATCGGCACCGTGGAATTTATTTCCGAAGAATTGGCGCTCGTGCCGCCGGCATTCACTGCTGAAACGACATAGTAGTACTTCGTCCCGTTGACCAGTCCCGTGTCGGTGTAACTTGTGGCGGTCACATTGTTGGCAATGGTCGTGTATGGTCCACCCGAGGTTAGAGAGCGTTCGATGTTGTAACTTGCCGCGCCAGCAGACGCAGACCAAGTCAACGTGACCTGTCCAAAAGATGTTGTTGCCGCCAGATTGGAGGGTGTAGAGGGTGGCGTTGTTTGCGGCGTGAAACCCGTATTCAATATTCCACGGATGTCCTTGTAAGTGGCCTCGGAGTCAAAAACAGTCCCATTAGCACCTATGGCAATGCCCACGGGCGAGGACATGGAGACATAGTAGGGGCTCGACGTAGAGACGGGGTCAAAGGCGAGGCCAAACCAAAGTGTGGCGGTGCTGGAATTTAAGGCGCTGGAAATGGTGCCCGATGCGTCGCAAACCACGATGCGATTGTTGCCGGAGTCAACGATGAGCAACTGGCCGCCGCTGGTCTCGGCCAGATGCATGGGAGCGTTCAATTTAGCGAATCCAACTGCGCCAAACGTCGTGCCGGGAACCCCGATGACACCGGTGAACAAGACGGCATTAGTGGATGCAGGGCTGATGGACCAAATAACATCATTGCCGGCATCACTGACAACGATGGACCCATTGTTCAGCATCGTGATGCCCTGCAGCCGGACATTGGCATTTGTCACGGTCGCTATCGTATTTGAGATTCCCGTATTAAATACTTGAACCGCACCGTTCAGCTCCGTCACATAAATGCTCCCTGGGCTCAATATAGAGCTTAACCTCATTGCAGTCGGCAAAAGTAAAGCAGCAGCATTTGTGCTTAAAAAGTTGCCGTATTTATCGAACTTAAGTATGGAACCATTGCCGCCGCCGCCCTGATTAAGAACGTATAGATTGTCACTGCTGTCAACGGCCAAGTCCACGGGGTTTGTAAGACCATTGGCGGAATTAAGGAATACCGTTGTCAGATTGTTCGCGAGGTTCAGGGCGCTGACCGTGTTATTAGTCGGATCGGCAATATAAAGAACCGTGCTTTCGGAATTCAAGGCAATGCCAGCCGGAGCTGAATAGAAAGAAAGGGGTACACTGGAATTCAAGGCCGGCGACGCAATTCCAGTTCCTAGCAGCCCGCGGATGTCCTGGTAATAGGTTTCCGAGGCAAAAACTTCACCTCCGCTGCCGACGACAACGCCCGACGGCTGGCGCATGGAAATGAACTTGGAACTGGTGTTGGCGACCGGATCCCCATTCTGACCGAACCAAACGCTGGCATTTGTGGAATTCAAGACATTGGTGATGGCACCCGCGCTGTTTACTGTGACGAGCCGGTTATTGCCATAGTCGGCGATAACCAGGATGTTGTTGCCTGCACGGGTGAGTTGGTGCGGCATGTATAGCTTGGCAAAGTTGGACGCGCCCAGAGTTGAACCACTTACACCCAGCTGTCCTGTCAGTCTGGAATAGGTCTTGGTGATGGGATTGACAGCCCAAATCACATGATTGCCGGCGTCGCTGACTGCAATGTTGCCATTATCGAAGAGGGCGATGCCCTGTAGAGAAACATTGGCGTTGGTTATGGTAATCAAAGTGTTGGTCGCGCCGGAAGGATACACGATGCAAATTCCGCCGGACTGTTGTGCGACAAAAATGGTTCCATAGCCATCCATCGTAAAGGCAGTTGGATTATTCAATCCCGTGACGAGCGGGCCGTAGGGATTGCCGTAAATATCAAATTCAAGAATGGATCCGTTTGCACCTGCATTCTGGTTCAATACAAAAACATTTGCATTGGTGTCCAGCAATACTGAAGCAGGGTTGGTGATGCCGTCCACAGACGACAGGAATGTGTAGGTCGAATTGTCCGACAAATCAAGCTGCTCAACAGCGTTGTTGGCGGCGTCAGCAATGAAAAGAGTGGGATCGTCTGAAACTGGGGAGCTGGAAATATAGGCAATGCCAGCAGGGTTGTTGAAATATGGCAGGGTAATGATCGGCGTTGCGTCCGGCGGGTTCAGTAGTCCGGTAAATCCGCGTATATCATCATAGTACGTTTCCGAGTCAAAAACGTTGCCAGCACCGCTAACGGCCACCCCAATTGGTGAAACCATCTGGACGAATCTGGAGCTGCCGCTGCCGACCGGATCGCCGGTCTGGCCAAACCAGATGCTGGCGTTGGTCGAGTTCAGAACATTGGTGATGGAGCCAGCGCTGGTAACGGTGACAATCCGGTTGTTGCCCGTGTCGGCGACGACAAGCAGATTGCCGCCGGAGCGCGCGAGTTGATGCGGTTGATACAGCTTGGCGAAGTTGGACGAACCCAAAGTGGAACCGCTCACGCCCAGCTTGCCGGTCAGCAGGGCTACAACCTTGGTATTGGGGTTCACCGTCCAGATCACATGATTGCCGGCGTCGCTGACGGCAATGTTCCCATTGTCGAACAGTGCGATGCCCTGAAGCGAAACGTTGGCGTTCGTAATGCTGACCAAAGTGTTTGTCTCCCCGGATGGGAATACGACGCAGATGTTGCTGGACTGCTCGGTGACAAAGATGTTGCCATTCGCGTCCATGGTAAATGCGGTTGGCTGGTTCAAACCGGTGGCATTGGTTCCAATCGTGTTGCCGTATGGATCAAATTCTATGATGTTGCCGTTGGGGCCGGCATTTTGATTCAACACATAAAGATTTTCGTTGGTATCATACAAAACGGCGGCCGGTGCGCTGATGCCGTTGCTGGCATAGAGGAACGTGCTGGTTTGGCTGCTGGGCAGATTTAGTATGCGTATGGCGTTGTTCGCGTGGTCAGCTATCGCGAGATTGGCTCCTGAAGCATCCACGGCAATGCCGGCCGGGCTGCTGAAGAATGGCGGGATGACGCCGCTGCTTGCTTGCAAGGAATTGGTGCTAGTGCCGCTGGCATTTACAGCCGAAACAACATAGTAGTAGGTCGCCCCATCAAATACATTTATATCGGTATAATTGGTTGCGGACGTGCTTGCAATGATTGTGTACGTGCCGCCATTTGTTGTGGATCGTTCGACGTTATAACTTGTGGCGCCAAAACTGGCTGTCCACGTCAGTATAACCTGGCTGTTGGTGGTCGTCGCGGCCAGGTTTGCCGGGGCGGCAGGAATCGGCGGGGCGCTGCTGACTTGCGTGGAATTGGTACTCGTTCCGCCGGGACTTACTGCCAATACCTCATAATAGTAAGTTGTACCACTAACTATGGAGGTGTCCGTGTAATTGGTTGCGGATGTGCTGGCAATAATGGAGTAAGGTCCGCTGATGTTGGTGGAACGTTCCACGTTGTAACTGGTCGCGCCAAAGCTGGCCGTCCATGTCAAAACAACCTGACTGTTTGTCGTCACCGCAGAAAGGTTTGTCGGCGCGGCAAGGGCTGGAACCGTGGCGCTCACTTGCAATGAATTGGCACTCGTGCCGCTGAGGCTTACGGACGAAAGAACATAATAGTAGGTCGTCCCGTTGAGCACGGACGAGTCTGTGTAATTGGTGCCGGTTGTGTTGGCTATGATGGTGTAAGGGCCACCATTCGTGGTGGCACGCTCAACATTATAACTTGTTGCACCAAAACTGGGTGCCCAAGTCAGCAGGATCTGATTATTAGTCAGTGATGCAGTTAATCCAGTGGGGGAAGATGCAACCGCCGCCGACAATGTGGGCAGGCCGGTGCCCGTAGCCATCCGGATGATGTCATAATAATTTTCTGTCACATAGAGGGTGCCGGCCGGTGAGAAGGTTACGCCGTAGGGTTGCCGCGCTTCGACGCCACCAACCTCATCAGGACTTGCGACGGTCCCATCATACCAGCCAGGATAAACATAGGGCGGTGATCCTTGAACCCAATAACTGGAGGCGACACCATAAATATTGTTGACAGAACCATCGCTGGCGCTCACAACTTTGACCCGGTTGTTGCCGTAGTCTGCGACAATCAGACTTCCATCGCCTGCCTCGGCCACGCTCATGGGTTGATTGAATTGAGCGGTTGAACTTGAAGCCGCGTCAACACCGGCAGGTGTGAAGTCGCCCGCACCATGGAATCCGGCATTGGTGGTGACAAGGCCGCTGGAGGGATTGATCAGATAAATTCCGTTGCGACCTGCGTCGCAGGCGGCTATTAATCCTGCGGTTGCCCCCGCCCTTTTCATAACAATGCCCTGCAACGACGTTCCGGCAATGGGGATGGTGGCAATTGTGGTGACATTGGTGCCGGTTATACGTTTCAACTGGTTATTATTGACGGTAACATAAATATTATCCGCGCTATCGAGCGCGATGCCGCCAACATTGGCTAAATTCACGGCATTGGTGGCTATCGTATTGCCGTACAAGTCAAATTCATAAATGCTTCCGTTACTGCCGTTGCCATAATTAAGGACAAAAACGTTGTTTTCAATGTCAACAGCGACGCCGATTGGAGCGTTAATCAAACTTGTATTTACAATTGAAAAGTGAAATGTCTGACCGGTGTTCAAGTAAACGAGCCGAATCGCATTGTTGTCACGGTCGGCGATTACCAAAATATCGCCACTGGCATCCATGGCAATGCCGCACGGTGTATGAAACTGTGCTTCGGTGGCTGTGCTGCCATCCGAATTGCCGTAGTAGATGTAGGGATCGCTGACAGGACCGCCGCTCAGGGTCTTTACCACTGTTTGCGCGGCTAACTGAGAGGCGCACAGCAACATTGTGAACATCACAACGGCACCAAAAATTGGGATTTTCATAACAGCTTTTGTCATCGTCATTGACCATTCTACCACTATTGGCATGGATTGCTACTCCGTGGTTTTTTGATTGATGATAACTTGAGTCGGATCCGTGTTCTTGGGATCGCTCCAGTCATGCGGCTTGCCGCTGTCCCAGGCGCTGTTCGGATCCAATGGCTCTTGTTCCTTGATCGGACGGGACTGCATGAATTGAGTGACTGTGGGCTGAAAGTCTGTGTCTTTGATAATCGTCGGGGTGATGAAGATAAGGAGATTTTGCTTGTCAATGGACTTGTTTTCGCTGCGGAAGGCCCAGCCAAAAACGGGAATATCACCCAGGAGCGGCACTTTGGTGTAAGTCGCGTTCGGGTTGTCCTTGACCATGCCGCCCATGACGAGCGTGTTGGCATTGGGGATGAGAACCTGCGTGTCAATGTTGCGGGAATCAAATTCGTCAGCCTGGTTGATGAAACCGCCGACTGTCTTGGTGACGGTGGCATAAAAAGTTGAAATGGAGGGGTTGACTTTCATCCAGATGTAATCGTTGGCGGAGATGTGCGGTGTTACCTGCAACACAATTCCCACGTTGCTGTAAGTGATGGAAGAACCGCCGGGCGAACCCTGTGTGCCTGCGGTGGTCTGGAAGATGGGAAATGCGCGGGTAACGGCAATTGTAGCCTGTTCATTGTCCAGCGTCACAATGCGCGGTGTGGAAACGACCTGCGCATCCGAGGATGAATTTAAGAATGATAACACAACATTAAGGCCATTGGCGGTAAGAAACCCTGCGGCCGGATTAAAACCACCGGCGGTATTATATGCTACGGAGCTGCCGCTGGTGGCCGTGGTGTTCACTGTGTTGTTGCCGCTGACCGTCTGGCTGGTTGTGGGTGCACTGGTAATGGTACGTCCACCGGGTAGAGTCACGGTTGTAGAAGCCCCCGGACTCTGGTATGCCGTTGTCACCGCTTGGTTGGCCACCTGAGAGAAAGTGCCGTTTCCAAATGTGATATTCTGGGATTGAAGTGTGCCCGTCCAGTCAACGCCCTTCTGCGTGGTAGGATTGCTCGAGATTTCAATGAAGCGCGTTTCAATCAAAACCTGCCGGGTCGGCTTATCGAGTTTTTTAATGAGTGCATCCACATCCGTTTGTTCAGGATCCGTGGCCACAACGATCAACTGGCTGGTTCGGCTGTCGGATACCACCTTGCTTCGTTTATCCGTCAAAGCGGTCGATACATTACCCTCCATGTTGGTCACGCTGGCATACGCGAGTTGATACACGTGTGTGACCAGCGGCGGCGGCGCGGCTGGGTCCTTGATGGTGACCTTGGCGATTTTTGTCTTTGGATCGACCACGAGTTGAAGCCCGTAATTATCCAGCAAAGCTATGAGTGCCTGTTCCGGCGTGATGTTTTCCCAGCGGATCGAAAGCGAGGGTTCGGCCTTGGTCTGACCTGTTGCCGGATCAACCTGACCATAGCCAATTTTTGGATCCAGCAAATAATTGATGCCAGCCTGACGGGCAAGGTTTTCAATGACGGAGGTGATGGGAATGTCTTGGAACCGGATGGTGTTTTCTACCACCACGTT
>PKZR01000005.1 GCA_003133815.1 Limisphaerales bacterium
CGAATAATACGGGTCAGGTGGCAAACTCTGCACTTGCAATTACGCAGTTGCAGGCGTTGTATCCGGGGTTGGTGATCGTTAGCGCCACGCCTTACTACACCAACGTGGTCACCACAAACTATGTCACTTACCTCACGAATGAATTTGGCAACGGCACGGTATATCCTCCGCCGATTATTACGGTGACTGTAGTCAGCAGCATTGTGACCAGTTTTCAGGCGCGTTATAATTACGTGTTTGGAAATTTGATGCTCAATGTCAACGGCACTTTCGTTCCATTCACGAGCTTTACCGCAAGCAGCGGCCTGTTTAATAACAGCGAATATGTCACGATTCAAAATATTACGGTGACCAATCTGGTCGGCGCACCCTATGGCAGTCCACTGGAAACCAACATCACGACCCAGACGGTTCTCACTCACAACCCCATGGGAAACTTTTTCATCATGCCCACNNATACCGCCAAATCCGAGCCCGGTCACGCAGATATTTCCCAGTTATACAAACACGGTTTCGACAACAGTTACAAATCAGTTTGGTGTGACGACTGCCACGCAGAACACTATCAGCACGTATGCAAATTATCTGGAAGTGGTGGAACCGGGCGTCTGCGAGCCGGTGCTGGTCTATGCCACCAATACCACGACCACCGTGGCCAACACCGGTTTTACGAACACCTTTTTGAACATTGTGACCAACATTTATTCTCCGACCAGTCTGGAGATAATCGTGATAACGAACATTTATTCGACCAACGGCGAGCCGGTTGGGACGCTGGTGACCAACGTGATCAACCCCAATTTTACCAATTCGCTCGTCACCCTGCCGTCCGGGGATTTCTTCATCGTGCCGACCAACTGGTGCGGCTTCACAATCACGACCCTCTTGACAAACGTGGTGGCGACCACGAACACGATCTTGATTGGCGGGACGGCAACCAATGGTGCCCAGAGTTCGCTGACGACCGTCACTTATTTCACCAATCACACCATCTTGGTTAATGCGAACATCTGCTCCATTCAGGCGCAGGCGGGCACCACGGCGATTCGTGAAGGCATCGAGAAGGTTGAGTTTGTCAGGGCGGACTACGATTCGCTCATCGGCCAGTTCTTCCAGCCCATCACAAACTATTATACCATGCAGAGTGTCACCAACAGCCAGTTGTTCACGCAGTATTTCCAGCGGGTCATCACCCAGCCGGACATTCTCATGACCGCAGATAATGATATTGCAGGGAATACGTTCGATGGAACCGTTACTCGGAACATTAATTTTGATCAGGGCAATATCCTGCCCGGGCTGGCCGGTCCCGGGGTCATCAACGCGCCGGTGACCTTTAGCTACAACAAGATTGGCACGGCCTTTGATAACGGCCCCTTGGAAGACACCGTTTCCACCAATCAATTTTTGAGCCAGTTGACGCAATATCCTGCGTCCGCATGGGCGTCGTTTGACAGTTCCACCAATGATCCGGTGGTTTATCCCGACGGCACCAGCATCTCCAATCTGGAGAACCAGATCATCATCCAGATTTCACCGACAAGTGTTGCGCCTGGTACCCATGGCGTTGCCTATGCGCCGGTGACATTCACGGTTACGGACACTTCGCTGCCGCTGGTTTGGTCATGGTCGCCGGTGGGAACGGAAACATTGCCGCCGGGCCTGACGCTGTCTTCNNCAGATGACCGATTCTATTAACCGAACCGTCCAATGGCAATTTACCATCATCATCAACTAGAACCATGAACGGCATCCATAACATGAACAGTGCGCCGGGCCGTTGGAAAGGGCTGATGAAATGGCCGTTGCTTTGCGTCCTGTTGGGTTTCATGCTGGCACGCACCGCCCTGGCCACGGATTCCGTCTGGCCGCCGGCAAATGAATTGGGACAGGTTTTCGACTATACCGTTCCGGGCAATCCCCCTCCGATAATCGACGCCACCAATTTTGACATAGAGAACCAGTTCACAATAAATTATACGGCGACCGTCCCCAATCCTGAAACTTTCGAGACATGGAACACCATCAACTACACCAACAACGGGTTGATGGTGGCCAATGCCCCTCTTTCAATAAACGGCGTATTTCTGAGCATCGCACCCGGCTGCGGCTTCCTGTTTGACACGCAGACCACGAATGTCAATGACCACCAGATGGCCGGCACCTTTTACAATCCGGGCAGCATACGCGTTAATTCTATCATTGATAACTCAAATGACGTCACGGCCCTGTTGACCATCGGGGAGTTTGACGCCTGGGCCACCAACATCGTCAATCCCGGAACGATTGATCTGGGGCCGGAGAGCCTGTTGCAATTGACCGGGCAGATTGTGAAACTGGCCCGCAGCCAGCTCACCATAGAAGGTTATGATACTTTATTGTTTGCCAATCCGGGTTTGACCAGTGTGGATTATGGCGTCGGCACTGACACCAACGCCGATTGGATTCCGGGTGATTACCTCCAGCCCACCTATGCGATTTCATCCTTTTTTACATCCCAGTTGTTCGCGCTGGATCAAATGGAGGTGTTTCCTTCCATTCCCTATTATCATCAGAATTTTACAGGCACAAATTATGTTCTGACACGGGCTGTTTTCCTCACTTCCACTCCGGGCAGCCCGGGTGCCAACGTCACTCAGAATGTGTATTTCGGGGGTAATCCGGTTCCGTATCTCGGGAATGGCTTCGTCACCGTCCAATGGACCGGTTCATACATTGACCAGTCGAGCGGGCAGGTGGCGAACAATTATCTTTATCTCAACGATTATTATGTCGGTGGCGCAAACACGAACAACCCGGTTATAAACGGCATTCCCTCTAATTTCACGTTTACCGAGTCGGCCACTCCTGCGGTTTTTGGCGTGGCGCCCGCTGTCACCGCTTATCCCGCGTTCAATTTCACCGTGGTTACCAACAACTATTCTTACGTCAGTTTGCAGTTTGTCCCCTCTACGGTGGCCACCAATGCAACGTTGCAGAATCCAAGCGGCGCGTTGAGCAATTTGGTCGGACGGGTTCAGATCAGCGCCACCAGCAACCTGGATCTGGGCTACGCGTCCATTGACGGCCCGAATTACCTTTCAATTTCCTCCCCAAACCAGTTCAGTGGCAGCGCTGGTGCCCAGATTTTTGCGCCTTATGCGGACATCAACGTCGGGGTCACGAATGGAAACCTCTCCGTCAGCAATCTGTTGGAGGGGTCGCTTCCCCGTTGGAGCGGCAACTTGCAGGCGTGGAGTTCGGACTGGATTTATGTGGATGCCAACAGCGTGACAAACGAATACCGCGTGTTGCTTGTCAACAGCCAGCTTTCCCCCACCGCGCCGTCGCAGGTCCAGAATTTGAGGTTGCACGCCACGAACAACCTCGTCATCAGCGACACGTTCAACATCATCGGCAGTTTGTCCATTGACGCCACGAATCTGACCTTGACGACGAACGGCGTCGGTGCCGGTTCGCCGGATGGCGAATTGAACTTGCAGACCATTCCCATTGTCTGGGCCACCGCCGTGCCGAACGTGCGCAACCTGACCAACAACGGCGCCATACGGACTCTCAACCTCGCCGTCTTTGGCGGCGCGCAGTCACCGTATTATAACTTCATCAGCTCGGGGCTGATCATGGATTCGGGCGCCCAGATCTGGGCAGATAATTTTAACTGCAGTGGGACGTTTTCAAACGTTCTCTCCGCCAACGCCACGTTCGCGTTGCAATCAACCAATGCGGTGCTCACCAATTTGGTGCTGGCCGCCAGCGGCGACGTTTCCATCAACACCGGCAGCCTGGTGGCCAGCAATGTGCTTTTGCAGGCCGGTCGCTCGCTGACTCTGCTTTCAACAAATCTTTTGACCGATCAGATTGTGTCCGGCTCTGCAAGCCTCACCAACGGCAACATCTGGACGGTCGGCGCCGCTGCCATCAGCAATGGTAAAGGTTTAAGTCTGCCGCTGAATCCCACGAATGGCGACCTGCTAGGCACCACCATCACAAGCATCGCACCGGCAAATGTCCAGTTCACCGTCACTTGGGCGGGCAACGACTACGGCGCTGCCGCTGCAGGCTTTACGAACAATGCGGCGGTTGGCCGGTTGATTTTGAACGGGCAAAGTTCGCGCAGCCTGTTCACCTTCAACGGCACCGGCGTCAGCAACGCCATGTATGTGGACTATCTTGAGTTCGACAACTCGGCGACCAATGAAACCAGTTACAATTATCCAGAATTGTACATCAATACAAACATGGTGGTCTATTTTGCTCAGGCGTATATGAACGGCGTGTCCGTTGCGGAAAAAATTGACGAGGCCAGCAGGTTTAACGGCAGGAACAATGGGAGGCTCATATGGGTTCCCACCTATGCCGGCCATTTCAGCTCGACAAGCGTTGTCTCCGGCGGCGTTACAAACACGGTCAATGCCGCTTTGGCAAGCAGCCAGGACGTTGATTCGAACGGGAACGGCATTCCAAACGCCAGCGATCCCACCCCGTTTTTCCTGGCAAGCCAGATTGATTTCATGGAAACATTGACCAATGTGCCGCCGTTGTCCGTAAGGCTTTCGTGGATGACCATTCCGCTCGCGACCAACTATGTCTATTACAGGACAAATTTGATTTCGACGAACTGGATGCAAATAACAAATTTCACTTTCGCTTCGACCAATTACCCGGTATTCCAGACAAATTCCGGTTTTACTCTGACGAATTATCCGTCGCCGGCAACGAATATTTCGATTTTGGACCCCGTCAACCTGATGCAGCCGCGTTATTATCGGGTGGCGGTGCTGCCGTATCTGACGGGTCCGAACGGTTATTAGCGGTAAACTGATTTGATTGGAAGAATGTCCGGTGGGTGCATCCCGCCGGAGACAGTGATAAAACTTGTGAAAACAATAATGCAAATATTCGCAGGCCGCAGCCTGCGGTGCTTTCTGCGGAGCGCCGGCTTGGCAAGGCTGGGGATGTCGTGCCTGTTGCTTGGCTTGGCTGTAAACGTCGCACGGGCGCTGCCTTTGCCGCCCGCCAATGATTATTTTACCAATGCCTTGGTCATCACCAATGTTTCCGGGACGGTCACCGGCTACAACAACACTCTGGCTACCATGGAGACCAACGAGACGACTTCGGTCCCGTGCGATGATGACGGTATGGTGGATGCCACCAATTCCGTCTGGTATCTTTGGACGGCCCCGACCAATGGTACGGTGCAGTTTAACACCATCGGCAGCGATTTTGACACGGTGTTGGTGGTTTACAGGGGAAACATGACCACCAATGGGCTGGCCGATCCAAGCATTACCTTCGTCGGTGCCGATGACGACAACGGGTTCAATCTTGGTGGGGATACAAATTTTACAAGTTCGTTGAGCTTTTCAGCGGTTGCCGGCACCACCTATTTCATTTCCGTGGATGGAAATGCGGATGACTTGGGGGATGCCTTTGGCAATGTCGTGCTGAACTGGAAGATGAACAACGTGCCGAATTTGACATCGGGTACGTTCAAGTTCACCTCGGCCAATTATGTGGTGAGCGAGCGGGATTCCACGGCTCTCATTGAACCGGGTGATGGTGCCACCTTCGGCGACACGCCGAGCGAGACCTTTATCGGCGCGCGCCTCACCGTCACCCGCACGGGGCCGGCCGTCGGAAGGGCTTTGGTGGACTACCAGTTTTCAACCACCAATTTCATCAATTACACCAACTATTTCTATACGAATAGCTTCGTCACAAACATAACGGTCACATACATAAGCAGCAACGGGGTGCCGTCCGTCACCAATGACATCATAACCTATTACGTTTTCTCGAATTATTTTGGTTATTATGACGCGGGCTACAAGACTTATGTCATCCCCGGTGCCTACACCAATTATACACGGACATATACCTTAAATAACGCACCGGTGCTCGCTAACACCGTGTCCACCGGCGGGACTTATGACGGGGTCGTGATTCCGTTCCCGCCGGCCGTTACCACGTTCACAAACACCGTTGCCGGCTTCACAAATTTATTGGGCACACCCGAGGAGATCTTCACGACCAACATTTTCAGCTTCGTCTCCGCCACAAACGGTTTGGTCACGGGTGTCACTCCCGGAACCGGCCAGACGGTTGCCGACGTCTTCGGCAATGTTTACACCAATCAGGAGTTCGATTATACCAACGAGCAGTTGACGGTGGATTTCGGGACGAACATATCCCTGGCTTACATTGATCCCACGAGTGGCGACGAGGATCTCACCAACATTGATGTCACCAACATGATTGTTGAGAACCTGAATTCCACAAATGCCATCTATACGAACGGCATCCAGGCCACCCTCTACGTCGGTTCAACCAGCAACAGCGTCATCAGCGGCACGTTCAGTTCCATCGAGAACGATTACACAAACAATCCCACTTTTGTTGTCAAAGATTTGGGCACCCACAACACCGCCATCCCGCCCACCAACCCGCCGGTGGGAGGCATTTTTAATTCCGTAAGCATTTCCTACCTTCCGGGCACCGTCAGTTCAGGAGGCGCTTCCACAACATACCTGACCAACCTGACTACTTTCGCGCAGACAGTCACCAACCAGATCGTCCCGTCAATCGACGGCATAAACGTAAATTATGCCGGGACATTGACCTTTGACGATTACCAGATGAGCCAGGACATTCTCGTGCCGGTGAATCAAACTGCCGGTCCCGACATTCCTGATCTGTCTGGAAATTCAAGCGTGGCGCAAATTATATTGACCAACGCGCGGCTGGATTCATTGGAATCGCCGCTGTTAAATCCGCCAGCCATTGATTCCGTGCAGGGCGTCGCTGTCGTCAACGCATTGAGCACCACCTTCCCGCCCGGGACTGCGCTCTTTAATTTTGAACATTCCGCCTTCCGGGTGGATAAGGACGTGGGCGGGGGCAATGCAATTGTCAGTGTTGTTCGCACCGGCGATACCAGCCAGTCTGTGACCGTTCAGTACAGGATTGATTATAACAACAACAACAATTTCACGCTTCAGGCCGGGTCGGATTATGCCACGCCCGGTTCGGACTTCACCTCTGTTACCGGCACTTTGACATTCCCTGCGGCTCCCGCAACCGGTTATGACAGCCAGCAGATAACGATCCCGATCCTCAATAATGGTTTGGTGGAGTTTAACGAGGACATGCTGCTTCAGTTGTATAATCCGAATGGCCCGGCTCCGGGCGCAGCGGTTGGCGAAGTTGGCACCGCCAACCTGACAATTCTTTTTGACGATGTGACCGGCGGACAGCAGCCGGCAGGCGCGGCGGACCGGACATGGAACCAGAACAATGTCAATATTTCCAATCCCCCCTATATCTCCTATCCGGGCACGGCTGGCAACGGCGGCACGGTCTATGCCCTGGCCGAGCAGCCGGATGGCAATCTCATCGTCGCCGGCAGTTTTAATTCTTTTGATCAGCATCCGTATAACCGCATTGTGCGTCTGCTCA
>PKZR01000125.1:0-26154 GCA_003133815.1 Limisphaerales bacterium
ATCAGCACAAACGCGCTCGCGAAATCCTGCGGCTTCTCATTCACCCACTTCGACACCGCCTCCGGCGCAAACCACGCGCCCGTCTCGATCTCATCAGGATGCAATTGAAAAGGCCCTTCGCTTTCGCAGCGGAAAATCCAGCAGAATTCCCAGCCGGTTTCCTGGCGTGCGTCAATCTTGAAAAGCCGCTGCGGCGTTTGCGCCAAACGCAAACCAATTTCCTCGCGCACCTCGCGCACCGCGCACGCGTCGTAATCCTCGCCGCTGTCCAGATGGCCGGACGCCGACGAATCCCATTTGCCGGCGGCGATGTCCTTTTTCAGCGAACGCTTCTGGAGAAACACCTCGCCGCGCGCATTGAACACCAGCACATGCACCGCGCGATGCCACAACCCGAGCGCATGAACCTCGCGCCGCGTGTTCTGTCCGACCACCTCGTCGCGCTCGTTGACGATGTCAAAAATTTCTTCGCGCATAAATTATTTATCAACCTCCATAATTCGTATTTGCTTCGTCCAAATATCAACGAGCGATTCTTCAACGGCAATTTCGTCAGTGTTGATGACAAAACGTCCAACATAGTTGCTGCCTGTTAGCATTCCTCGAAAAACCACGCCGATTACGCAGTAGCGTGAAGAACATTTTTCCAAAAATGACATCAACAAACCTATTAGCTTATCGCCAAGAATTTCATCACTCATTTCAATTATAATCCGCTCGGAAGCTATCAATTCTGCAGAAAAATAAAATTGCGAGTGCATCGCTCCGGATTCCCATTGTTTAAATTGGGAACGATCAATGCCATCGTCAAAAGTTTTCCAAAATTCTTTTTCTATCGCGTCTCTTATTTTGTCCTGCAAATCGAAGAATTTGGGTGGTAATTCATTTTCAGAATTAAAAGAATTGCAAAAGGCTTCCGAATTTTTTCTTTTGTCGAGCCTTAGCCTTTTGTCAATTTGACTTTCGCTGGCGATATAAACTCTCATTGGCAAATGTTTTGGGTAAGTTTAACAAACTGTTCCAAGCTCAATTTCTCCGCGCGCTCCTGCGGCGAGATTGATAATTCGGCAAATGCCGTCGCCAGTTTGTCCGCCGCCCAATCCTGCTTGAGCAATTTCATCATCATTTTGCGCCGTTGTGAGAAGCCGCGCTTCACAATTTTCACAAATGTGGCATGCAGGTTTTCTGGCAGCAGCGGCGTTTCGCGGCGCAGCAGGCAGACGCACGCCGAGTCCACGTCCGGCGCTGGGAAAAAACAGTCTGCCGGAATCTTGAAGCTGCCGCGCGGCTCGTAGTTGAGCTGGACGAGCAACGTCAGCACGCCGTATGCGTCATCGTCGGCCTGCGCCATCAACCGCTGCGCGACTTCGAGCTGTAGCGTCGTGACCATCCGCGCCGGGCCCTTGGGCGAAAGCGCCAGCTCCACCAAGATTGGTGAGGCGACGGAATACGGCAGATTTGCCACCAGTTTCCAATCGCTCCAGTCGCGCGGTTCATTTTTAATAAACTTGAGCGCATCGTCGTGGAGCAGATGAAACGCGGCACGCCCATTCGCCGCGGCAGCTTGAGCCTGATTTTGCAGCGAACCGGTCAGCAGTTCGACATTCCGCTCCTCGGTGCCAAAGCGTTCGCACAAAAAATCCACGAGCCGCGCGTCCATCTCAATTGCCAGCACCTCGCCGGCCCTTTCCAAAAGCAATTCCGTCAGCGGGCCCAGCCCTGGTCCGATTTCGAGAATCTTGTCGGTCGGTAAAATTGTTGCCGCGTCCGCGATTCGGCGGAGCAGGTTGCCGTCATGCAAAAAATTCTGGCCAAGGGAGCGCGTCAGTTGGATGTCGCGTTTCGCCAGCAGTTCGCGCATTTCGGTGAGAGTCATTCGTGGTTCAAAGCTTCTTTAAGTTCGGCAACGGCTTTGGCAAGTTGCGCCTGTTTGATGGTCAGCGGTGGCGTGAAGCTGATGACATTGCCGTGCTCGCCTTCGGGCAGGAAAATATAGCCGCGATGCAGCAGCGTTTTGATCGCGGCCAAAACTATATCGGTCGCCGGTTTGCCATCGGGCAATTTTAATTCTAAGCCAGCCATCAAACCAATTCCGCGCGCCTCGATTTTGAATTTTGAATTTTGGACTTTGGACAATTCATCGAGCAAAAATTTTCCAAGCTCCGCGCTTTGTTCGCATAAATTTAAATTTTCAATCTCCGAAATTTGCGCCAGCGCCATCGCGCAGCCGACGGGATGACCGAGAAAGGTGCTGGTGTGAATCGCCTCGCCGGTTGAGGCCGGCCATGCGGCGTCCATCAAGTCGGCGTGGCCAACGCAGGCGGACAGCGGAAAACCACCGGTGAGTGCCTTGCCGAGGCAAATCAAATCGGGAATTACTCCGCTGTGCTCGCAGGCGAACCACTTTCCGGTGCGTCCAAAGCCGGTGTAAATTTCATCGAGAATGAGCAGCGCGCCGAATTCGTCGGCAAGTTTTCGGAGCAGCGCCAGAAATTCCGGGGGCGGAACATTGATGCCGCCGCGCGCCTGAACGGGTTCGGCCAAAATCGCGCCGATGCGTTCGCGCCGGAAAAAATGGCGGATTTGAAATTCGACCGCGGCGAGGTCGGAATGCCTTTTCGGAAACGCCGCAAAATGGCCGAACTCCCGCAGTTGCGGCAGAAACGGGCTGCGAAAAAATTTCCGATGGGTGACGTTGAGCGTGCCGTAGCCGAGTCCGTGGTATGCGCCGGAAAAAGCGATGATGCCGTTTTTTTTGGTCGCGAGCGCTGCGGTTTTGAGCGCGGCTTCTACAGCCTCAAAACCGGAATTGCAGAAAATGACTTTTCCAGATTTTAATTTTGAATCTTTAGTTTTTGTTTTGGAACCAGTTTGTGCTCCGTCAATTCTGGACTTTGGGCTTTGGACTTTGGACTCATCAGCCCAGCGCTCAAAAGTCAGCCCGCTTAACTTTTGCGCAAGCTGCGCCTTGAGCGCGTGCGGATGCACATCGCCCATCGCGTGAAGCAAACGTGCCATTTGCTTTTGTCCTGCCTTCACGACATTTGGATTTGCATGACCGGCCGCAGCGACGCCAAACGCGGCGGTCAAATCGAGATATTTTTTGCCGTCGGCATCCCAAACAAAAACATCCTTGGCGCGTTCCCAGACAATCGGCCACGAGCCATCCGGCTCGAAAAACATTACATTGCGTGATTCAAAATTACGCAGCAGTTCGATCACTTTTTGGGTTTCCTTCATTTCAAACTCCGCGTTGATCCGGCGGCCAGATGATTTTGTGCTGCTGGATTTGAAAGCGCACCGGCAAAGCGTCGGCTATGATTTTTTCAGCCAAATCCTTTCGGGAAATGGGCGTCTGTCCTGCCGGAACTTTTTTTAATGATTTGTTTTGCTGCTCCGGCGCAAGCGGATGAACCCAGGAAAAAAGCAGGGGGCAAATGGAATCCAGCTTGTGCCTGGTAATATGTTGCTTCGCCCATTCGTAATCTTCGATTGTGCCGATGACAAATTTGATTTCGTCGTTGGATTTCAGATGCGGAATGTTTGTCAAACGGTTGCGGGCGACCTCGCCGCTCGACGGACATTTCAAATCCATGATGCGGCGGACGCGCGGGTCAATTTGGGAAATGTCGTGTGCGCCGCTGGTTTCAAGCAAAACTGTAAATCCGGCGTCGCAAAGCAATTTCATCAGCGGCAGGGAATTTTTCTGGAGCAACGGTTCGCCACCGGTCAACTCAACCAAAGGCAGTTGAGAGTTGAGAGTTGAGAGTTGAGAGTTTGAAAACGGAACGGCGAGCCGTTTTACCTCCGCCAAAATTTTCGCGAGCTGTTTTTTTTCGCCTTCGGTAAATGCATACGCCGTGTCGCAATACGAGCAGCGCAGGTCGCACGCGGTGAGCCGGATGAAAATGCACGGCAGGCCGGCGAAGGTGCTTTCACCTTGCAGGCTCAAATAGATTTCGTTGACGACGAGCGTGTCGGACATCCTTTTAAGTGTAGCGTGTTGAGACAAAAAGGAAATGGCACGCTTTATCCCGGAAAAATCTCAGTTTGAATTTTTCGTGGGACGGAATATGTTAAAGATGAAAATTTCCATGCTTATTGACCATGCAAAATTGCCCAAAACAAGCTGTCACCCTCATTTTAATTGCGTCGGCCTTTTTTGGGGCATCAGCCCGGGCTTCAAATCTGGACACGATCGGCGTGACGCTGTTGCGGGCGGAGACGACCAACGTCGACGGTTTGGGCGTCCGCGTGGCCCAGCCGGAAGCTTACGACTTCGGCACAACAAATTGGGAGGTCAATCCGGCGAGCAGTCCTGTTCAGCAGCCGGAAAATCTTTTTACCTACACTTCAAATCTCGGTTCTACAACAAATTATCCCAACACATTGAACACTGAATCGGGCCATGCAGACGCGGTAGCCGGATATTTTTACGGACTTTCGGCTGGCGTGGCCACAAACATCGCACACGTGGATAATTATGACGCCAATTATTTTTACAACGACATTGTGGCGGCGACATTGCCACCAAACATCAACGACGCGGTGGTGAATCAAAGCTTTGCTTTTAGCGGCACATCCGTCAGCCAGCAGCAGACCATTGATTCGCACTACGACAATTATGCGGCGCAATACGGAACACTTTTTGTCTCTCCAGCGAACAATGGCGGGCCGGTGAGTCCGCCGGGAACGGCTTATAATTGTATCTGCGTGGGCGCTTACGGTGGCAGTTCGAGCTACGGCCCGACACTCGACAATGGCCGGTCCAAGCCGGACATCACAGCGCCTGGCGGCGAAACAAGCTTTTCCACACCGCTCGTTTCCGGCGCGTCGTCGGTTTTGATGCAGGCTGCATTGCGCGGTGACGGCGGCAGTGACACCAATTCCGCCGCCGACATTCGCACGATAAAATCACTATTGCTTAATGGTGCGGTGAAACCGCCGGGTTGGACTAATTTTCCGCCGCAGCCGCTCGACACCAATTACGGCGCGGGCGTTTTGAATGTGTTCAATTCCTACAAACAACTTGCGGGCGGCAAGCATAGTTATGTTGATTCGAGCAGCGTTGCGACCGGTGGCGCGCATCCACCGCCGGAAACCCGGTAACAATCGGTGCCATGAGCGGCTGGGATTTCAATTCCATTTCCAGCACGAGCGCCGGAATTTTCAGTTCCGCCACAGACGGCGTGAACCATTATTATTTCGATGTCACAACTAATTTGAGCGGTCCAAATTTCACCGCGACGGCCACGCTTGTCTGGAACCGCCAGCAAAACCAGACCGCCATCAACAATCTCGATTTATTTTTATACAACGCCGCCAACAGCAACCTCGTCGCGTGCAGCACCAGTCACGTGGACAACGTAGAGCACATCTGGCTGCCCCGCTTGCCGCAAGGCCGGTATGATTTGCAAGTGTTGAAAAATTCCGGGAATTCCGTCAGCGACAGCGAAACCTATGCGCTCGCCTGGGAATTTTTCCTGCCGACTTTGAGCGTGACAAACACCGGCACGAACGTCGCGCTGATGTTTCCAGTTTATCCCGCCGGGTTTTCAACCGAATCCACAGTCAGTCTTTCGCCGCCAATCAGCTGGAACACAAATCTGCCGATGCCGATAGTTATGGATGGGCAAAATTATATTTTGCTGAACCCAACAAATTCAGCCCAGTTCTTCCGCTTGCGCAGGCCTTAAAAATTCCCCAGAGCAAAATGGTTTCCGATTTTGTAACTGCGGGAAATCGCTGTCGTGACAAATTCCTTCCCGATTTGAACTGCCTGCGGCAAATCATTTCCGAGCGCGAGCGCGGCGCAGATCGCGGCGGAATAAGTGCAGCCTGTGCCGTGAGTGCGGAGGCCTTTTACAAACGGCGCGGATAAAAGCAATTCCGTCTTGCCGTCAAAAAAAACATCCATTGCGTCTCTCGCATTTTTCAAATGGCCGCCTTTCACCAAAACTGCACAGCCAAATCGTGAATGGATTTTTTGAGCGGCGGCACGCATTTCTTCGGCCGAGGAAATTGATTGTCCGCTTAAAATTTCCGCTTCGGATAAATTTGGCGTGGCCAGCGTGGCCAACGGCAGCAGTTTCTCCTGTAAAATTTTCAACGCACTCGGTCCGAGCAAAGTTGTGCCGCTTGTTGAAAGCAAAACCGGATCTACAATCAATTTTGGGATGCGAGCTTGAAGTTTTAAGTTGCGGAAAAATTGAGCGACAACTTTGACATTTTCAGCCGAAAAAAGCATTCCCGTTTTCACGGCACGTGGATTTAATTCTGCAAAAACGGCTTCGATTTGCCGTCTTAGTATTTTGGGTGAACAAACCTCGATTCCCAAAACACGTCTTGGATTTTGAGCGGTCAGACAGGCGATCGCGCTGGCTCCGTGGACGCCGAGCGCGGCGAACGTTTTCAAATCTGCCTGGATGCCTGCGCCGCCGCCGCTGTCCGAGCCAGCTATCGTCAAGACGACAGGCCTTAGTTTGCGTTTCGACATGCAGGCAGATTAATTGAGCAACGCGCAACTTGAAACTTGTAACTTGCAACGGCATCTTGATTGCATGGACAAAGAAAAAGTCGCAAGCGTGTTAACCGAGATCGGCGTGCTGCTCGAATTGAAGGGCGAAAATCCTTTCAAGACACGCGCTTATGTGAACGCGGCGCGCATTCTGGAAAATCTCGGCGAGCCGCTTGAGCGGCTGGTCTCCGAAAAACGGCTTGGCGAAATCAAGGGCATCGGCGAGGCGCTGGAGAAAAAAATTACGGAACTCGTCGAGACTGGGAAGCTCGTTTATTACGAAGAATTGAAAGCGGCAACGCCGCCCGGCTTTTTTGAAATGCTGGAACTTTCCGGCGTCGGCCCAAAAAAAATCAGGGCGCTGCATGACAAGCTGGGAATTGAAACGATTGAACAGCTTGAATCGGCCTGCAAATCCGGAAAAGTCGCCGGGCTGGACGGCTTCGGAGAAAAGACGGCGGCGAACATCTGCGAGGCGATCCAATTGCACCGGACATACGCGAGCAAGCATTTGTTGAGCGACGCATTGCGCGCAGCTGAACCAGTCCTGGAAAATTTGCGGGCGCACGCGGATGTAATTCGTTGCAGCAGCGCGGGCAGCTTGCGCCGGTTCAAGGAAATCATCGGCGACATTGATTTGCTGGCGTCGTCGAAACAACCGGCGGAAGTCATTGAATTTTTCGTCTCGCAGCCGGGAATCGTGAAAGTTCTGGCGAAAGGCGAAACGAAGGCGAGTGTGATTCTGGATGGCGGCATCCAGAGCGATTTGCGCGTGGTGAGCGATGCGGAATTTCCATTCGCGCTTGCGTATTTTACCGGCAGCAAGGAGCACAACATCGTGATGCGCCAGCGGGCGATTGCCCGGGGCTTGCGGCTAAACGAATATGGCTTGTTCAAGTCGAAGGAAGAAACGCGCGATCCAAAACTTCTTTTGCCGTGCAAAACTGAGGAAGAAATTTTTGCAAAACTGGATTTGCCGTTCGTCGAGCCGGAATTACGCGAGGATTTGGGCGAATTTACGGCAGCCGAGAAAAACGAACTGCCCGAGCTGATTGAGTGGTCAGATTTGAAGGGCTCGTTGCACAATCACTCGAATTGGAGCGACGGCAAAGGTTCGCTGGAAGAAATAGCAACTTTCATGGACGGTCTGGGTTTGGGGTATTGGGCGATCACGGATCATTCAAAATCCTCGGTGCAGGCCAATGGTTTGGACGCGAAACGACTCCGCGAACAGATTTTGGCAATTAAAAAGATTAACGAACGATTTGCCAAGCATGGCAGCGAATTTCGTTTGCTGGCCGGAAGTGAAGTGGACATTTTGAAAAACGGTTTGGATTTCGACGACGAGTTGCTGGCGGAATTGGACGTGGTCGTGGCCAGCCTGCATTTGCCATCGGGCGACGAAAAAGAAAATACGAAGCGGTTGATTCACGCGGCGGAAAATAAATACGTTCACGTCATCGCCCACATGACGGGGCGACTGCTTTTGGAGCGGGAGCCGTATCCGGTGAATATTCATGAGGTGATTGACGCCTGCGCGGCGACTGGGACATGGATCGAACTGAATTGCAATCCACACCGGTTTGATTTGGACTGGCGGCACTGGTCTTACGCAAAGAGCAAGGGTGTGAAATGCGTCATAAATTCCGACGCGCATCGCAATGAACATGCAGGATTTCTGAGGTTGGGTGCGGGTATTGGACGCAAGGGCTGGCTGGAACAAGTAGATGTGTTCAACACCCTGAAATTGGGATTGTTGTCGAAGGAATTGAAACGAAAGCGTGTTAAAACGTGACGTAAAAGCATCGGCAATACAGCTTTGTAAGATTACGCATGACAAATTCAGGATAAAAAAAAGAATGAAAATTCTTTTGACGATGGGCTTGCAATCTTGCTAGTCTTCCACGTCGCTGGTCGCTGACATTTTTTGAATGGAAAAGGCGGGCCGGTTGTCAAAGCACGGTAAGCACAATAATTTGGGTGTAGATTTATGAAAAAAATATTCATTTCCATTGGTTTGGCTGCGGCTGGAACTGCCAGCCTTAAAGCTGCTTATGCGCCGGACATGAGCGATACTTCTAAGTTGTGGACCGTGTCGGCCTCGCTTCGTAGTTTTTACGATGACAATTACACCACTTCGCCTGTAAAGCAGGGCAGCTTTGGCTTTCAGGTGTCCCCGCAATTTGAATTAAATGCGCCGCTGCAGCAGACAGAGCTGGGACTTCGTTACATTTACGGGTTGTCTTATTATCAGGAGCGTGAAAATTTGGGTCAGAGCCCGATTGACCAGACCCATCAGTTTGATTTGTGGGTGGATCATGCTTTTACCGAACGTTGGCAGGCGAGAATTCAGAATTCATTTGTTGTCGGTCAGGAACCTGAATTGCTAACACCTGCTGGTGCGGGTGGTTCAGCCACCCTTCAGCGTGTTGAGGGAAACAACATTGTAAATACTGCGAAAATCAGCCTGACAACGGATTGGACGCAGCTGTTTAGCACCGTTTTGTCCTATCAAAATACCTTTTACAATTATCAAAATAGTGGTGGCACAGCTGGAAATCCCAGTCTTGCCGGTCTCCTGAACCGGGATGAAAATCTTGCTTCGCTTGATTTTCAATGGCATGCCTTGCCGACGACAACTGCATTTATTGGTTACCAATATGGGCAGATACTATATACGGGCAATGAGCCGATTGCGCAGTTTGGAGGGACAACTTACTCGAGCAGCGCGCGCGATAATCGCTCGCACTACGGATATGTCGGGGTTCAACATGAATTTCTGGATAATTTGAGTGGAAATGCGCGCGTGGGTGTGCAATACACAAAAGATTACAATGATCCAAACGCTACATCTTCCATCGGGCCTTATGCGACCGCCTCGCTGGTTTACACCTATGCTACAGGATGTTACGCGCAGATTGGTTTGACCCACTCTAGAAATGCGACGGATCAGGCTGCTGTCAATGCTTCGTCAGGACAGCTCACGGAGGATCAGGAATCCACTACTGTTTACGGGTCAATCAACCATCAGTTGACTTCCAAACTGACGGCCAGCGCATTGGCGAATTTTCAGGATTCTGTGTACCACGACGGCGCTTATAACAATCAATCTGATGATGATTATAGTCTTGGTTTGAATTTGACCTATAGCTTCACTCATAACTTCTCGGCGGAAGCGGGGTATAATTATGACGATGTGGTGTCCGGGGTTCCGGGGCTGGCTTACAATCGAAATCGTGTTTATATAGGCATTACGGCATCTTACTAGGCAAATCGGGCGTTTCGGACAATTTTTTTGAACAATTGAACGGGAGCGGGGTCACTACTCTGTCTCCCATTATTTTTTACATATGGAACCAGCAAAAACCCAGCCGTCGCAGGAAGCCTCTCTGCACTTTCTCGATTACTGGCGCATTATTCGGATTCGCAAGACGATCATCATCACCGTTTTCCTGATCACCACCATCATTGCCACGGTGGTAACGTTTCTTTTGCCGGCATCCTACGCCAGCACGGCTCGCATCAAGATTGAAAATGACAGCCCGGATATTACGCCAATTAGTGGCGGAATGTCGTATTCCCCTTATGATGCATATTACATCCAGACCGAATTTGAAATTATGCAATCCGAACTGGTTCTTGGTCGGCTGATCAGCAAGCTGAACTTGAACGAAGAGTGGGGCAAGAAATACAACGGTAATACACCGCTTAAAACGGATGAAACCATGGAGCTTCTCAAAGGACGAATGCGTTTGAGTCCTGAACGTAATACAAAGCTCATTGACATCACGATATACAGCGAAGACAGGGATGATGCCGCCCGTCTGGCGAACGGTATCGCCGAGGCCTATCGCGATTACAGGACCAGCCTAAATACAGAGCATACCACAAATGGCATCAGTGTTTTGGAGCAAGGATTCCAAGCGGAGGACGAGCAAATTCAAGCTATGCAGACGAATGTGGACTTTCTGCGCACGAATTTGAACATCGTTGATTTCGACCCGAACTCAGTCGGTCCCAGCCCCACGATAAGTCAAGCGGACTTGCAGCGTTACAACGACCAGAAGATTGAACGTGAAAGCACTTATGTGCAGGACGAAAAAAAATATACCGAACTGACGAACTATGACAAGGTCAAGCTGCGCGATGTCCTGCCTACGATTTCCCCTGATGTGGCGCTGTCCGATTTGTTGAGCAACCTGCATTTGTCAGAACAGAAGCTCGTCCAGATGACCAACGATTTGGGTTTGGAAAATCCCCAAGTCATCAATCTCCAATCTTTGATTGATAAATTGAACACACAGATTGATGACCGTGTTGATGGCATCATGGCTGGCCTTGACAGCCAGTTGAAATCGGAGAAGGCGTCTCTCGATGTACTCACCGCCACGGTTCAAGACGCTGTGGATAAAGACCGGGCGGAAGCCGAAAGGGGGCAGCCCTATTGGGAGGCAAAGCAGAAACTTGAAAGCATGCAGGAGTTTCACAAGCTGCTTCAGGCGAAAATTGCTTCGGACAAACTCGACCTGACTCTTCCCAAGACATCCATGGTTGAAATTGTTGATCCAGCCAAACCAGGTAGAGATCCCGTACGACCCAACAAAACATTGAATATCATCTTGGGCATCGTCATTGGGTTGGCCGTCGGTGTCGGTTTGGCGTTCTTCATCGAGTATCTCGATACCAGTGTCAAAACGATCGACGATGTCGAACGCGCTTTCCAAGCGCCCGTGCTGGGTGTCATCCCGCAAAACGTCGGTTATCTCGTAGATGAAAAAGGTGGCGAAAACCGCCACGCCGAAGCCTATCGTGTCCTGCACACAAATCTTCTCTTTTCCCGCAAGAATGAACAGCTCAACACGATTGTCGTTGTCAGTGCCGGTGCTGGCGAAGGCAAGTCCACAACCACATTGAATCTGGCCACGGTGTTCGCCCAGGGAAACAAGCGCGTGCTGGTCGTGGATTCCGACTTGCGCCGCCCCACGCTTCACAAGCTCCTGCACGTTGCCAACAACCTTGGTTTGACAAATTATCTGCTCAAACAGAACACCCTTGAAGAGATCATCCAGACCACACCCGTGCCCACGCTCCATTTTATGGCCAGCGGCAAGCTGCCGAGCGGCTCCATGGGCATTCTCGGATCGGCCCAAATGAAGGAGATGATCACAGAATTGAAGAAGCGGTATGACTATATCTTCTTCGACTCGCCTCCTATCTTGGGTGTAAGTGATGCCTCGATTTTGGCCAGTGAAGTGGATATTGTGCTGCAAGTCATCCAATACCGCCGTTATCCCCAGCCCATGAACTTGCGCGCCAAGCAACTCATTGAAAAAGTCGGCGGCAATTTCGTCGGAATCGTCCTGAACAACATTAATATGTCACAGGACGAAAGCTACTACTATTACAGCGGCTATTACCACGACTATTATTATTCACGCAGCGAAGATTCTCAAGAGGCCGCTGTAAAAGACTCAAATGCACCCCCCGGCGACGCCGACGGGACAGGCATCAAACAAAAATATTGATTGCGTCTGCACTTTCGCAAGGATTAGAGCCAATGAAATTATTTTTTAATGGATTGTTCATGTCAGGACTGGTGGCCGCCTGTGTCATTTTCACCGGCTGCAATAACTTGCCAACGAAAAGTGATCCGCTTTTTTCTTCGCCTCCAAAACCACGTGTTTTTACTGGACAACCTTCGCCCCTAGACAGCCAGAACAATGCGGATGTTGCCCGCTTCCGGGTCGGCGACACCGTGGTGGTCTCATTTTCCGGTACATCCGAATATATAATTCCTGACCACGAGGAAGGCGTCAAGGAAGATGGCTACATCACGCTCGACTTAATCGGAAAAATCTATGCGCTCGGTAAAACTACTGGTGAATTGCAGAACGAAATCCAGACCAACTATGTCCCCAAATTTTATAGACGCCTTACCGTCACCGTAAAATCGCCGACCGACCGTGTCTATTACGTCGGAGGGCAGGTTAATCATCCGGGTGTTCAGAGTTATCTTGGAGACACCACGGTCAGCAAAGCCATTCAGGCGGCTGGAGACTTCACCGATTTTGCCAGCCATACCGTCACGCTCACCCGTGCCAATAATGGCGGGCGTGTCCAGGTCAACGTGGACAAAGTGCTCGCGGGCAAGGAAGTGGACCCTGCGGTTTATCCCGGCGACCAGATTGACGTGCAGCGCAGCATCTTTTGATGATTCAACTCGACATACTTTCCGGGAAAAAAGCGGGCTCACAATCAATGGCCCGCTATTTTCCTTTCCGCATAGGGAGGGCTGCGGGAAATGATCTCCAACTCGAAGATGATGGCATTTGGGACCAGCACCTCGTCTTGGAATTTCAAAAACAGAATGGTTTCAGCCTTGAGTGTTGCCCAAATGCGCTTGTCACTGTCAACGGTGAATCCGTCAGGAACAAAATCCTTCGCAACGGTGACACCATCACCATCGGCTCCGCCCGGCTGCAATTTTGGCTTGCCGTCGCAATGCAACGCGGCCTGAGCGTCCGCGAAAACTTTGTCTGGGCGCTTTTGATTTTCATCACCTTGGGCCAGCTAATTTTAATTTGCTGGTTGTTTCGCTGATTTTTCAATTCTCTCAGTGGGAAACGAGGATGAGGATAAAATGATGAAAGGTTGGGTTCAATGCCGGAAATGCCGCGCACCGGTGAACGCCATTGCCATCCCACGTTCGTCAGCCGCCGCGATCACTTCCGCATCACGCATCGAGCCGCCCGGTTGGACTGCCGCCTTCGCGCCAGCTTCTCCCGCCGCGATCAAACCGTCGGCGAATGGAAAAAATGCGTCGCTGCAAACCACGCTTCCTGTGAGCGATAGTTTTGCCTCGCCGGCCTTCCAAACTGCGATGCGGCTCGCGTCCACCCGGCTCATCTGTCCGGCACCGACGCCCAATGTTCTGTCCGCACCTGCATAAACAATCGCGTTCGACTTGACGTGCTTGACGACGCGCCAGCCAAAAAGCATCGCGTTCAATTCGGCTTCCGTTGGCTGCCGCTTCGTCACGATTTTCAAATCCGCACATGTTACGATTTTCAAATCCCGCTCCTGCATAAGGAAGGAATCTGCGCCGACGCTCCGCACGTCGAATCGCGAGGCTTCCCCTGGCGGTTTCAAAATTTTCATCAGCCGAAGATTTTTCTTTTTCTGCAAAACTTCAAGCGCCTCGGGCGAAAAATCAGGGGCGACAATCACCTCGCTGAAAATTTCCGCAATCGCCCCCGCGCAATCGCCGTCGAGAATTTTATTTATCGCGATGATCCCGCCAAACGGCGCCTGCCTGTCCGTCGAAAAAGCCTTGTCCCACGCCTCGCGCAAATTTTCCCCCTGTCCTACGCCGCACGGGTTTGTATGCTTCAAAATCGCCAGCGTTGGCTGGTCCTTTTCAAACTCGGAAATCAAGCTCGCCGCCGCCGTCAGGTCCAGAATATTGTTGTAGGAAAGTTCTTTGCCGTGAAGCTGCTGGAAAAATTTATTAAAATGTCCGAAAAGTGCCGCCTTTTGGTGCGGGTTTTCGCCGTAACGCAGCTTTTGCGCGAGGCCGGCGTTGATGTAGAGCCTGTTCGAGCATGCCGCATTTTCATCATCAGTCGCAAACACCTTGTTGAGATGAACCGCAATGGAGGCGTCATAAGCCGAAGTCCATCCAAAAACTTTCGCGGCGAGTTTGCGGCGCAATTCCAAGGTCGTGTTGCCGTTTTCTGAAATTTGCTTTGCAACTTTGTCGTAATCCAGCGGGTCAACCACGACAGTGACGCTGTCATGGTTTTTCGCCGCGCTGCGCAGCATCGAAGGGCCCCCGATGTCTATGTTTTCAATCGCGTCATGCAAGCTCACGTCGGGTTTGGCAACCGTCGCCTCGAACGGATAAAGGTTCACGACGACGAGATCAATCGGCAAAATGCCGTGTTTTTTCACTGCATTCTCGTGGGATTCGTTGCCGCGGATGAAAAGCAGTCCGCCGTGGACTTTTGGGTGCAAGGTTTTTACGCGGCCATCCAGCATTTCAGGAAAGCCCGTGCATTCGCTGATGTCCTTCACGGTGAGTCCTGCTTCGCGTAATGCTTTTGCCGTGCCGCCGGTGGAAATGATTTCAATTCCCGCTTGCGCTAGAATCTGTGCAAAGGGAATCAAGCCTGTTTTGTCTGAAACTGAAATGAGTGCGCGTTGGACTTTTGGCATATCCCGCAAACTCTTTCAAAATTTCAGCCGGTTCGCAATTCAAACCGTCGCGGAATTATTTTGCCGAAGCGGCATCGACCATGTCTTCGCCGATGGCGCGCTGAAGTTTCGCGCGCGCGGTGTCGTAGTCGTGCAATGCCTGGATTTGCGTCGTGCGCGCCTGTGTAAGCGCGGTTTCGGAATCGAGCACGTCAAGCTGAGTGCCGGTGCCGGCGTCGGCGCGCGACTTGGCCTCGCGCAAAGCCTCATCGGCTTCCTCCTGCACTTTTTCCTGCGAATCCAAAACTTCCTTTGCCTCGATGAAATCAGAATAATCCGTGCGCACCTCGAGCTCAATCTGGCGCGACTGGTCGGTCAAATCGTTTTCCGATTTTTCGTAAAGAGACTTCGCCTGCACGACTTTGCCGTGCGTGAGCATCCCGTCAAAAATGTCCCATTGCAATTGTGCGCCAGCGTTCCAGCCGCTGATGTCATGATCCAATTCAACGGGCGGCGTGAACTGTGCGTTATACCAGCCGTAGCCGGCGAAAACCGAAACAGTCGGCTTGTAGCCAGACTTGGCGCTCGTTACGTTGAGTCGCTGCAACTCCTCTGTTTTTCTCAGTGCGATGAGTTCGGAACGTTTGCCCAACGCCTGCTGGATCGCGTCGGGCAGATTCACTTCAAACGGCGCGTTGTCCAGTGAATCGCTTAAATTCAGCGGAACATCCTCCCAAATCTCGCGGGGCAGATTGTAGCCAAGCAGATTCGACAAATTGTTTTTGGCGATGCGATAATTGTTTTTCGCTTGGATCAAATTCGGACGCTCATTTGCGACGGCGACATCCGCCCGTAGCAAGTTGAACTTGGGTACCGTGCCTGCGTCGAGCCTGTGCTGCTGGTCTTCAAACTCCTTCTGTAAAAGATTCACCGACGCCTCGTGGACGGTGATTTGCTGCGCGGCGAGAAGTGTGTCGTAATATGCCAGACGCACGCTCAGCAGTGTGTCGGCGACGGTGGTTTGATATTGCGCCAGCGCCTGCTGTTTGGTCGCGCTCGCCGCCCGCAAAGCCGCGACTATTTTTCCACCCGAATAAATGGACTGAACAATCTGTATTCCCGCGTTCCAGCTTTGATTCGGCTGCGACGTACCGGGAAAACTTTCAATCGCGTTCGGGTCGGTGTATTTGTATTGCCCGGTCGCCGTCAGTTGCGGCAGCGCGACGGCGCGCGTCTGCACGACCACGCCCAGCGATGCTTCGAGGTCGTTTTTCGCCTTTAGAATCGAGGCGTTCTGCTGAAGCGCCAGATTCAAACTTTGCAGCAGTGACAGCGGCTGTGAAATCCACGCAGGCGAATTGGTGTCTGCATTTTGAGCGAGGGCATTCCATTTTCCAGCGAAGCAGATCAGAGACAGTGACAAAACAATTTTGATTTTTTTCATGAGTTAAGTTTTTAACGTTTCGCAGTGGGCAGGTGTTTCATCGCTGCCAGCGAAAATTTTGTGATGTGGTCGGCGAGATGTTCGATGCTTGCGGCGTCCTGTGGCAGCTCATTGGGAATCAGCCGTGTCACAACCGGACGGCAATGATGGTAAAAAACGCACTGGCTTACGACGCTGAAACTGCACAACCGCACGCGTTCGTCGTTCATCGGTAGGTCCATGATCTCCGAGACGATTTGCCAAAGCTGGCTTGCCATTGGGCGGATGCGCTCCTCGATTAGCGAATCCATCGCTTCGGTTGGTTCGATCATCTCGCGCAGCATGACTTTCCCATGCCATGATGTCGGGCCTTTGTCAAAAATCCGCAGCAGCAATGAATGGACGAACGCGCGCAGTTTCTTCTCCGGCGGCGCATCTGCGGGGACACCCATCAGCGGCGGATATTTTTCCAAAGCCTTGCCGTGCGAATAGCGCAGCACTTCGAGATAAAGCGTTTCCTTATCGCCAAAATGGTAGTTGATTGCGGCGATGTTTGCGCCCGCGCGCCGACAAATCTCACGCACCGTCGCATCGCGGAAACCGACTTCCGCAAAAACCGCGCCCGCCGCGTCCAGCAGATGGTGGCGCGTTTCATCCGCGCTGGCTTCGGCGAATTCAGTGGGCATATTTAATTTCATGGTTCAAACACATAATTCAAACAAGTGTTTGACAAGTCAATAAAAATCTTGTTCAGTGTCGTAGAACGAACAACGCCAATGAAAACAAGCCGGAGAATAGTTATCATCATTTTGGTTCTCGCAGCCGTCGCCGGCGGGATTTACTACGCGATGACGCGCACGCCGGCGGAAATCGTTCTGACCGGAATCGTCACGACGGACGAAGTCATTGTCAGCCCGGAAATTCAGGGCCGCTTGCAGCAGCTTTTGGTCAAGCAGGGCGACACCGTTACGAATGGCGAATTGCTTGCATTGATCCAACCGGAAACGCAGCAGGCCGACGTGTCGTTTTACACGAGCAGCGAGCAGCAGGCCGCCGCCGACCTCGCGCAGGCACAGGCCGATTCGGAAAATGCGCGGCTGAACTTCGAACGCATCGCGGGCCTATACACGAACAAGGTCGAGTCCGTCCAAACCTTCGACCAGTCGCGGACGACTTACGAATCCGCCAAGGCGCGCGTTGATTCCGCCAAAAAGCAGGTTCAATCCATCGCCGCGCAAAAGCAGAAGGCGGAGGTTTATCTGAATTACACGAAAATATTCGCGCCGACCAATGGTATCGTGGACACGCGCGCCGCGTTGCAGGGCGAAGTTGTCAATCCCGGTCAGGCCATCGTCACGCTCATCAATCAGGACGACCTTTGGGTTCGTGCCGACGTCGAAGAAACTTACATTGAAAAAATTCCTCTCGGCAAAAAATTGCAGGTAAAATTGCCGTCGGGCGCGCTGCGCGAAGGCGTTGTTTTTTATCGCAGTGTTGATGCCGATTATGCGACGCAGCGCGACGTGAGCCGCACCAAGCGCGACATCAAGACGTTCGAAATCCGCCTGCGCTGCGACAATTCCGACCGCAGCCTCGCCGTCGGGATGACCGCCTACGTCGCGATGCCGCTGAAATGAAATTTGCCGTTGAAGTTGAAAATCTAACGAAGCGCTTCGGTGAATTTGTCGCCGTGGATTCGCTGAATTTCAACGTCGAGCACGGCGAGATTTTCGGGCTGCTCGGCCCGAACGGCGCGGGCAAATCCACTCTCATCCGCATGTTGACCACGCTCGTGCCGCCGACTTCCGGCACGGCGCGCGTGAACGGTTTTGACATCGTCCGCGAGGCCAACGACGTGCGCCAGTCCATCGGCGTCATTCCGCAGGCGATGACGAGCGACCTCGAATTGAGCGCGAACGAAAACCTGACGATTTTTGCAAAGCTTTACGGCATCCCGCGCGAGAAGCGGAAAAAAGTCATCCCGCAACTGCTTGAGGAAGTGAACCTGACGCAATGGGCGGACAAGCCGGTGAAGATGTTTTCCGGCGGAATGCGTCGGCGCATGGAAATCGCGCGCGGCCTCGTGCACGAGCCGAAGATTTTTTTCCTCGACGAGCCGACGACCGGCCTCGACCCGGTTTCACGCGTGTCCGTCTGGGAAATGCTCGCCCGCCTCAAGCGCGAGCGCGACCTGACGATCCTCGTCACGACGCATTACATGGACGAGGCGGACAAACTGTGCGACCGCATCGCCATCATTGACGGCGGGAAAATGGCCGCGCTGGATTCGCCGCTGAAATTGAAGGCCTCAATTCCTGGCAAAAACATCATTGAAGCCAGCTTCTCGACCGTTCCGCCGAACTGGCTGGAGACGATGCAAAAGCTGCCCGAGGCGGCGGAAGTGAAGGCCGATGGCAACATTTTCCGCATCTCCACGAACAACGGCCCGCGCACGACGGTTGAACTGCTGGAAGCCGCGCGCGCCGCGAACGTCACCGTCGCCTCGCTGTCCGTCCAGAGCACGACGCTCGACGACGTTTTTGTCCATTACACCGGGCACCAGTTGCGCGACAATCTACAGGCGCCGTCCGCAGCCGACAGTCCGTTCATCATGCACCGAAGTTGATATGCACCGCGTCTGGGCCATCATCGAACGCGACCTGCGCCGTTTCCGGCGCAGTCCGGCGCTCATGCTCATGTCCATGTTCATGCCGCTCGTGCAGCTCGTCGTGCTCGGCTATGCGTTCGGCGGGAAGATACAAAACCTCAAGGTCGGCGTCGTGGACGAGGACCACGGCGTTCCGGCGATCAAACTGCACGAGATGTTCCAGGCCGTCGCCGCCAATGCCAAAACCTTCACGCCGTTTTATTACAGCGACAAGGCGGTTGCGGAACACGACCTGCGGAACGGGAAAATCAACGGGCTTCTCGACATCCCGCCGGAATTTTCCCGCAAGGTTCTCGCCGGCGCGAACCCGCGCATCGCGCTCGTCGAGGACAACACCGACCAGTTTTCATCCTCGGCACTGGAAGGCGCGTTGACCGGGATGATGCCGGCCTACAATTCACCGCAGGTCCAGCCGCGCGTGACGGCGGGCGCCACGCTGGCCGTCGTCGAGGTGTATCCGTATGTGCCCTACATCCAGTTTCTGCTGCCCGGCGTCATCGTGCTGGCAATCTTCATTTCCGCGATGATCGGCGGCGGCATCATTTTCATAGACGACAAGGCGCGCGGCCTGCACGAAGGCTATCTCGTCACGCCCATCCGCAAGTTTGAACTGATCCTCGGCTTCACGCTCGCGGGCGCGCTCAAGGCGATCATCGCGGGCGTGGTTTTGATCTCGCTCGGCTCGGTCATCGCGGGGATTCCCGACCCATTGAACCCGCTGCGGATGATGAAGATGTTCATCGTCGTCGTGGCCACGGCGCTGGCGCTCATCAGCATGATGTTTCTGATCATGGTGCGCGTGAGCGACCCGCTTGTGCCGCGCGCGATCTTCGGGGTGCTGAACACGGTGCTGTATTTCCCCAGCGGCGCGGTGTATCCGACCGGCTCGTTTCCGGCGTGGATGAAGGCCATCGCCATCGTTGACCCGTTCACCTACTCGGTGCATGCGTTCAAGCAGCTTGTTCTGAAGAACACGGACCTGATGGCCGTGAGCGGCGATCTGCTGTTCCTGTTTGTCTTCACCGCCATTGCGATGACGCTGGCGACGGTTCTGTTCCGTCGGACGTTGTGATTCCGACGGTAAACGTTACCGGCAGACTTTGGATTAATACTGTCGCATCCGACAGAAATGAGGAAGATTCCCGCCCGCAAATTGCCTTTTCAAACTGTTGGAGCCATACTGCCGCGAATGAAGTCGGGAAAACAAACCAGTGCGATTGAATTCTATGCGCTTGCATTCGGTTTTTTTCTCGGCCTTGCAATCCTGAAATTCGGCAACCCGGTCATTCTCGACAGCAAAATCACCCCGCCAAATTCACTTTCTGAATTTTGGAACTACGCATGGCCGACGCATTGGGCCAGTTGGATTTTAGTTCCACTTGCAATAGCAGGCGCAATTCTGGCCGTTATGGAAAAATCCAGATGGCCCCGAAAAAAATGGCTCTGGCTGCTGCCATTGCTGTGGTTTGGCTGGCAGCTTTTTTCAGCGGTTGAAACAGCCTATCCAAATTTGGCGGCAATGACGCTCTCGCAGTTTTTCGGATGCGTCGTCTGTTATTTTCTCGGCGCGTTTCTTTTTGGAAACAAACGCGCCCTCTACTTTTTGCTGGTTGGAATTCTCGCCGCGTTCACGTTCTGCCTCGTCCGCGCCGTTGACCAGAAGGTTTTTGAATATCCGCAGAGCCACCAGATGCTCCTCGAAGGCGAGCGCTCAGGCTGGACAAATGTCCCGCCGGAAATGCTCTTCCAGATGAAGCAGGAGGGCGTGGTCATCACAACCAATGGCGTGGACATGGCAAATCCCATAATCCTCGACAAATTCAAAAAGGGCCGGGTCAGCGGCACGCTCGTCTATCCCAATGCGCTTGCCGGTGCAATTTTGCTGCTGTTTCCGGTTTCGCTCGCGCTTGCCTTCGGCGCCACGAAAAAGTTGAAGCCGCCAATTCGTTCGGCCGCGATTGCCCTGACGCTTTTTTTGGGCGGCGCGGGATTCTTCTGGACTGGATCAAAACTCGGCTGGCTTATCGCGATTGCAACCGGTGGTTTGTTCTTGTTTCGTCTGAACTGGTCATCGCGGTTGAAATTTGCCGTGCTGGGCTTGATTGTCTTTGTCGGCCTCGGAGTTTTTGCGGTTCGTTTTCAAAATTATTTCGCCGCCGGCGCCACCAGCGTCGGCGCACGGTTTGATTACTGGCGCGCGGCGGTTCAAACCACGGCGGACAATCCTTTGCTCGGCACAGGACCGGGAACTTTTCAAAAACCTTACTCAAAACTCAAATCGCCGGATGCGGAAATGGCGCGGCTGGCGCACAATGATTATCTCGAACAATTCTCGGATTCAGGGATTCCCGGGGGAATTTTTTATGCCGCATGGATTTTTCTGGCGCTTGCAGGCATTGCCCGGCGCGTCTGGAAATCCGGAAATCAAACCGCTTTTGCCGTTTTTGCCGGGCTGCTCGGCTGGTTTGTCCAGGGAATCGGCGAATTCAGCCTTTTCATTCCGGCATTGGCATGGACGGCATTTGCTTTGCTCGGTTGCCTGCTCGCCCTGACTGCAAATCAGTTCGACAAAAAATCGCCGGACATATAAAATATGGCGCGATGAAAGTCCTTTTCCTTAACGGCCCGAACTTGAATTTGCTGGGGCAGCGGGAGCCCGAAGTTTATGGCCGCGCGACATTAGCTGACATCGAGGCAAAAGTCCGAGAGCGTGCCAGTGAATTAAAGGTGGAAATTGGTTTCAGGCAGTCCAATCAGGAGGGCGAACTGGTCGGCTGGATTCAGGAAGCGAAGGGAAAATTCGACGTGATTGTCATCAACGCCGCCGCCTACACACATACGAGTATCGCGCTTCGCGATGCGATTGCCGCCGTGGGCGTGCCGACCATTGAGATTCATTTGTCAAACGTCCATGCACGGGAAGAGTTCAGGCATAAATCGCTCATTGCACCTGTTTGTTGCGGACAAATCTGCGGCTTTGGCCAAAAATCCTACATTTTGGCATTGGAAGCATCAGTTGACGTTAAAGATAGAGTTAAATGACCTTTTATTGGCAATAATTTGACTATAATTTGATTTAATAACTTTTTTGCTTTGCGACTTGACCTTGTAACCCAAACCAAATAAATTTATTTCAACTTAATTGTCATTGAAGCAGAGTTTGATTTTGACTCTGTTTATTTGATGAAGAGCCGCTAAATTCTAAAATTTGAAACTACTTTAACGAAAACGCATCGTGGAACTAAAAGATATCAAGGCCATCATTGATTTGATGAAGAAAAACTCCATCACGGAGTTTGAATTGGAGCAGCAGGATTCCAAAATCCGGCTGAAACGCGGGCTGAACGGCGGCGCTTCGACCGTTCAACAGGACGATTCGATTTCCGCTGGTCCAGTTCCGCTGACTGCACCGCTTTCCGCTCCGGCTGTCCAACCGGCGGCCCCCCAACCAGCTGCAACAGGAGAGATTGAAATCAAGTCGCCGATGATCGGCACTTTTTATCGCGCTCCATCCCCGGAATCGGCGAACTATGCCGATGTCGGGACCGAGGTGAACCCGGAATCAGTGGTTGCCATCATTGAAGCGATGAAAGTGATGAACGAAATCAAGTCCGAGGTCAAAGGCGTCATCACGCAGGTCTTGATTGAGAACGGCAAACCGGTGGAATTTGGCCAGCCTTTGTTCAAAGTCCGTCCATCCTGAACTGCGGTTGGTTCTGTTCGTTTTCCAAAAAGCCCATGTTTGAAAAAATTTTGGTTGCCAATCGCGGCGAAATCGCCGTCCGCATCATCCGCGCGTGCAAGGAGCTGAACGTCCGCACGGTGGCGGTTTATTCCGAGGTGGACTCGAACTCCATGCACGTCCAGCTGGCGGACGAGGCCATTTGCATCGGTCCGGCTCCAGCGTCGGAAAGCTACTTGCGGATTGACCGCATCATCAGTGCCGCGGAAATCACGGACGTGGACGCAATCCATCCGGGTTACGGTTTTCTTTCCGAGAACGCCCACTTCGCCGAGGTCTGCGAAAGCTGCAACATCCGCTTCATCGGCCCGAGTCCGCGCGCGATGAGTTCGCTGGAGGACAAGGCGGTCAGCCGCGCGCTTGCAAAAAAGGCCGGCGTGGACATTCCGCCCGGCTCCGACGGCGTCGTTGAAAATGAAAAGGACGCGCGCGAAATCGCCAAGCGCATCGGTTACCCGGTGATGATCAAGGCCGTCGCGGGCGGCGGCGGNNCGCGGCATGCGCGTGGCGCACAACGATCCCTCGCTCATCAAGGCATATCACACGGCGCGCACCGAGGCGGAAAAGGCCTTTGGAAATTCCGGCGTTTACATCGAAAAATTCATCGAGAACCCGCACCACATTGAGATTCAGATTCTCGGCGACCACAAGGGCCGCATCATTCATCTGGGCGAACGCGACTGCTCCATCCAGCGCCGCAACCAGAAATTGATCGAGGAGGCGCCCTCGCCGCTGCTCGACAACAAGTTCCGGAAATTACGCGATAAAATCGGCCGCGCCGCCGTGAAAATTGCCGAGGCCGCGCGCTACACGAACGCCGGCACGGTGGAATTCATCGTGGACAACAACGGCAATTATTATTTCCTCGAGGTCAACAAGCGCATCCAGGTCGAGCATCCCGTCACCGAGGAGGTCACCGGCATTGACCTTGTCCGTTACCAGATTTTGCTGGCGATGGGNNCCCGGCGGCCGCGGCGTGCGCGTGGACACACACGCCTACGCCGGCTACACCATTCCGCCCACCTACGACTCGATGATCAGCAAGCTCATCACCACCGGCAAGGACCGTCGCGACGCCCTTGACCGCATGAACCGCGCGCTTTCCGAATACATGGTCACTGGCGTCAAGACGACCATTTCCTTCCAGCAGGCCATCATGCAGGATCCGAATTTCCGGCGCGGAGTTTATTCCACCAGCTTCGTCGAACAACTGCTAGGCGGCGCGCGGCGCGAATTGATTGAGGAGAAAACATAATTTGGCGGAATAATGCCTCTCCGCCTGTTTCAATTTTGTTTCAGAATTAAATTTGACAGCAGTCCGCCGCCGATTATCTTTCGGGAACAAACTTATGGCCGACATTTCTCCAATTCCGCCGGTGCCGGGCGCGCCCATGGGCGCCGAGCCGATGAAAAAAAGCACCGGCAAGGTGCAGCCCAAAAAAGAAACCGTCCGCATCAATCTCCCGCCCAAGCCGTCCGCCGCACCGACCATCAAACTGCCGACATTGCCGCCCGGAGGACCAACCGGCGCATCCGGTGTGTCACCGATGCAGCCGCCTATAACAGGCACGCCCGCATTGAGATCTTCCGCTGCTCCCGTCGCCCAGGCCCGCACCGCCGCTGCGGCGCCCGTCGCAGCACCTCAGCCCCGCACCGCTCCGGCGGCGCAACGACCGGCACCCGTGGCCGCCGCGCGCACCGTCAGCACGTTCGACAAAATTCTCGCCATCGCCGCCTGCCTGACCGCGCTCGCCGCCGTCGGCACGACCATCTGGATGATGATGCTCCTCAACCAGGCGTTGAGCCAATAATTGCGGCAACAAACCAAACAGCTTTTCCCATTTTATTTATGGCATCCCCTTTAATTGTCACGCTCACCCAGGAAAATTTTGCGCAAAAAGTGCTGCAATCGCAAACCCCGGTCCTCGTGGATTTCTGGGCCGAGTGGTGCGGTCCCTGCAAGATGATCGCGCCGCTGCTCGACGAGCTTGCCGACGAATATCAGGGCAAGGTAAGCATCGGCAAGGTCAACATTGACGAACAACAGGCGCTCGCAACCCAATACGGCATCCGCGCGATTCCCACCTTGCTGCTGATCAACAAAGGCCAGGTCGCAGAGCAGATGGTCGGCGCAAAAAACAAGCGCGACCTCAAGGCCAGCCTCGACCGCATCGCGGCTTAAAATCGCCCGGCGCGGCGAAATTGGTTTGTCTTTTCGCGGTTTTCTGTCTTTGTGTTTGAATGATCTTCACGCCGGGCCAGTTCACACAACGCGCCGAATTCTATCATCAGCTCGCGCAATTGACCGCCGCCGGCATCGGCGTGGTGCAGGCGCTGGAACAAATCAAACGTCATCCGCCCGCCCGCTCGTTTCGCGTGCCGCTGCAAAAATTCCTGGACGAGCTCGCCGAAGGCAAAACATTTTCCGCAAGCCTGCGCCACATCAACTGGCTGCCGGATTTTGACCTCGCGCTGATTGAGGCGGGCGAACAAAGCGGACGCCTCGACGCCTGCTTCCGGCTGCTCGCCGATTATTACAACGACCGCGCGCGCATGGCCAAGCTGATGATTTCGCAGATGATTTATCCCGTCGGAATCGTCCATTTTGCGGCGCTGGTTTTTCTGGTAGTTCTTCCGTTCGCCGGATCGCATTTCAACGCCAGCCTGCCGATGCTGTTGGCCATGGCCGCGCTGAAACTTTCGCCGCTTTACCTGATCGCGGCATTCCTGATTTTCGCATCTCAAAGCAGGCACGGCGAAAAATGGCGCTCGCTTGTCGAATCCGCCGTGCGCCCGATCCCCATCTTGGGAACCGCCCGGCATTATCTCGCGTTGTCGCGCCTGGCCATGGCGCTCGAATCGCTTCTCAACGCGGGCGTCAATATCATCGAAGCCTGGCAGCTCGCCGCCGCCGCGAGCAGTTCCCCCGCCCTGCGCCGCGCCGTGGAAAACTGGACGCCGGAAGTTGAAGCCGGCCGCACGCCTGCGGAAGTCCTGGTCGAATCCCCCCAGTTTCCCCAGACCTTCGCGAGCCTATACACCACCGGCGAGATCAGCGGCAAGCTCGATGAAACATTGCGCAGGCTTTACAAGTATTACAGCGAGGAAGGCATGCACAAGCTCCAGGCCGTCGCGCAATGGGTGCCGCGCGCCATCTACCTGATCATCGTGCTGGTCATTGCTTACGAGATCATTCAGTTCTACACCGGCTACTTCAACTAGGCCGTCAGCACGATGAACGGTATTTAATTCGCTTTGCCGTTTTGATTTTGCAAATAAACTTTCCGCATGACTCTTAATGAAATCCTGTCCAACGAGGAACTGCGCCACCGCGAGTTTCCCGTCGCGCGCGAGAAAATCTTCCTCGGACACGCCGGCGTCTGCCCGCTGCCGCGCCGCGTGGCCGACGCGATAGCCGACTGCGCCCGGCAGGGAACGCTCGGCGACCAGGAAGCCTTCATGCTGCACCGCCTCGACGAGGCGCGGAAACTTGCCTCACAATTGATCCATTGCCAGCCGGACGAAATCGCACTCGTCGGGCCGACGTCGCTCGCGTTGAGCTTCGTCGCCGCAGGACTGAACTTCCGGCGCGGCGACAACGTCCTCATTTA
>PKZR01000125.1:26284-27969 GCA_003133815.1 Limisphaerales bacterium
CTCGGCCCCTGCGGCGCGGGAATTCTTTACGTCCGGCGCGACTTGCAGGAGAAACTGAACCCGCCCGTTTACGGCTGGCACAACGTCCGCAATCCAAATTTCGTCGCGCAGGAAAAGATCGAGTTCCGCAGCGGCGCGGTGAAATTCGAGGCCGGAACCCAAAACTTGGTCGGCCTCGTCGGCTTGATCGCGTCAATGGAGCTTGCACTGGAAATTGGCGTGGAAAACATAGCCGGCGAACTGCTTCGCAAGCGCGCATGGCTCATTCCGGCCTTGCAGGCGAAAGACTTCACGGTTCTCAACGCCGATGCAAAGACAGAAAATGCCGGCGGCATTGTTTCATTCTTCCAGCCGGGTAAAGATATGTCGGCCTTTAACCAGAAATTATCCGAATCCGGAATCATCGCGTCGCTCCGCACTGATCGCAAAGGTCAAAACTACATCCGCCTCTCGCCGCACTTTTACAACACGGATGCGGAATTACAACGCGTGTTGGAATTGCTGTAGCGTCGGCGCTGCGTGCCGATTTCGAACCGCAGGCTCGACACTCCAACAAATTGGGAAGCCGCTGTCTTGTCCGTGTTTATCTGCGTCCATCCGTGGTTGAAAAGTTTATTCCATGCGGTTCGCATCCAAACAAAAAAAGCCGCACCCATCGGATGCGGCCCCCCCCCCCCCCCCCCCCGCAGTTTATTTCGTCGTTGCCTCCGCCGCCTTCGTGGTTGTTGTTGTTCCCGTTGAAGTCGGTGCGGGCGTGGCCGCCGCATGATGCGAAGCGTGTTCCACATGGCTGGCGCTCATCCACGCGGCCAGTTTTTGCGGATTGTTGGCATAGACCGTCTGGAAAATGGCAGACAGATAATTTCGCTGCTTCCTGCCCTCGCGCATCAGGACGTTGATTTCCTCGGTGCTCAACACGCCTTTCTCACGGCTTTGCTCATGCGTCCCGGACACCGCGCCAATCGCCTTCAACTGCGCCTGCAAATCCGCCACCAGCGTCGCCGGCATCGCGTGATCCACAAACACCTGCACCCGCGCGGCCTTGGCCGCCACCGTCGCCGCGTCGTCCGTCTCCGCCGGAACCAGGGCCGCCAGATAGATATTGGCCGTGCGCACCACGTCGCCCGGCGTGTAATGCGCCGGACGCAGAAACAGATCGTTGAAACCCGGCACATCCGCAGCGTAGGCGATGGCGATGGTGGCCATGTTGTCCAGCTTGGTTTCCATTGCCAGAATCAGCGCGTTCTGCGCCGCGACCGTGACCGGCTTTTGCGCGGCCCTGGCGTTGACCAGCTGGGCATAAATGCCGGTGAGATTGCCCGCATACAGCGCCCCCTTGCTGGTGGCCGGAATATCGGCGCTGTTGGCGTTGGCGAACACGAGCGAATGGTCAAAACTGACACATTCGCGGATGATTTTATTTTCCATAATGCGAATTTGTTTGTTCAGTGTTGCAGTTGATTTGAAGGCGGAAAAAAACGGCCCTTGCTCTGAAAGGTCATTCCGTCTGGGTTCGCGACGAAAATGCGCCCGTCACTTATGGAATGCAATAAATATTTTTGGGCTAATCCGCGCGGTCGCGCAGGCTGAAATTGACGCCGCCCAAATTCCCGCGCACACTCGGCCGCGTCAAACGCCATGCATCCGCTGGAAACTTATCTTTCAGAAATCGCCGCGTTGCGCGG
>PKZR01000314.1 GCA_003133815.1 Limisphaerales bacterium
TTGTTGTTTCAAGAACTGCTTCCACGACAAGCCTGACTGGAATTCGCCTTTCGCTTGCACGCCGCCGGCAAATTCCCGCAGGAAATCGCCGTCCGCGTGTCGGAACGCCCCGTTTTCCCGCCAGAAAACGCCGTTCGCGTGCAGGAAATCCGCAAAATCTCGCAGGAATTTCCCGTTCGCGTGCAGGAATTCGGCGTTCGCTTGCAGGAATTCGCCGTTGGAGCGCAGGAAATCGGCGTTCGCGTGCAAGAAATCGGCAATTTCTTGCAGGAAATCGCCGTTCTAAGGCATGATTTTGGGCTTGGAATGTCAGAAATAATGTTGATATACAACGATTTATGTAAAATCGGACAAGAACAGCCCGTTTCCGGTCCAAACGCTTGTGAAATAAATCACAATCTTTTGTTTGACTCGGATTTTCTGCGGGTGTAACACGTTTCCGTAACCAATAAATAATTGACCCCATCAACAAGGCACCCTCATTGGGACGCCGGGGTCAGAAGGAAAAAAATTATGGCTAAAATAAAATTAGACACCTCACACATGAGCGTTGCCCCCTCAATCCCCTACTTCAAAAAAATTACGGGGAAGATGACCGGCAATGCGAAATTCACCGACCTGGCCACCGAGACGGCGGCTTTGGGTTCGGCAACAGGGGCGCTGGACACCGCCAACACCAACTACGAAAAATCCAAGTCGGACACGGCCCAGTTGCTGACGCTGCGCGACAACGCGTATGCGGCGACCAGCGACGCCGCGCACACGCTGGCCAACGGCGCGCAAAAGATCACGACCGATGCCTCCGATCTTCAAAGCGGCGGCTGGGACCTCGTCTCCGATGCCACACCAGTGGGCCAGTTGTCGGTGCCGGCCAACTTCCACGCCACCAGCGGGGATGTCAGCGGCTCGGTGGATCTCGGGTGGGATTCGCAGCGCGGCGTGCAGGCGCACATCGGGCAGTGGGCCACGTCGCCGAGCGGGCCGTGGACGCAGGGTTACGTGGGCAAGAAATCGAGCTGCACCATCACCGGCCTGCCGAGCGGGGTGGAATCGTGGTTTCGCGTGCAGGCCAACGGCGCGGCGGGACCGAGCGACTGGACCGGCCCCATCGTCAAACGCGCGACGTGACGGGAAATTGAAACCAGAAAACAAGCCGCATCCGGTCTGGATGCGGCCCTTTTTTTGGCTTGATGATTTTGCAGTTCAACGTCAATCCGGCTTGGCGAAGATGTTGCCAAGAAATTCAGGCTGCTTGGGGAGTTGCAGCAATGGCATCATCTCGTAATAATTTTCATAACTTCCAATCTGCCAAAGCCACAGGCTGCCATCGGCGGAGAGCGCCACGACTCCGCCCCATGTGTTNNGGCGAATTTTCCGGGAAATTCCATTTCCACAACGAGCCGTCGGACTTGAGCGCGGCCATGCCGCTCCACGTCACGACCACGTTTGCCCAATTGGTTTCCGTTCCTACCCGCACAAAGTCTGAATCCATCTCTTTTCCATCTCGGTAAAAATCCCAGCTCATCCACAAAGTCCCATCCGGCCGGACGCAAGCTCTTTTGCCGTTGCCCGACAGGGACAAAGTTTGAAACGTTACTTGATCCAAATTTGTAGCATGTTTCAGTTCGTCCTTTTCGGTTTTGTAATCATTCAGGGTCACAGACCAGATGCTGCCGTCGGCTTTTTTCGCGAAACTGATCCATGGAACTGACAAAAATTCCTTCCAGTCGGAATTCGTCCCAATTTGATATGGCTTGTCGTCGCGAACGGTCGGCCAGTTTGTCGCCCACTGATATTGGTCAACATGATTTGTGTGATTCCAACGCCAGAGCGTGCCGTCCGTTTTCAAAAGCAGGAAACCCGGGCGCCCCCGGGCGACTTGCCGCCAATTCGTTTCACCGCCGAACTGCATCATCTTGTCACCCGTCCAGATTTCCGGGACGGCTTTGCTTGAAATCCACAGCGTGCCATCGGCTTGGACGCCAACGGTGTCCAGATTGCCAAAAATATGATTGGTCGCTGGAGATCCCCACCAGTCAATGTGCTGCGATGACGCGGAAACCCAGTTTGAACCTTCCATGAATTGACTCGGCCCGGTGCTTTCCGGCAAAGGTCGGAGAATCTCGAGCTGCAATTCTTTCCAACGGCTCGGACGATCATTAAAATGATATCCCAAACTGTCGAACCAGACACGGCCATCAGGCAGCCGGACTTGAAAGCCATCATAATTTTCACTGTTCAGTTTCGGCGGGTTCGACAGTGAAAATATCGCCGCGCCGTGCGGCGGTTCAGCCGGTTCAAAAACTTCCCACGCGCGGTTGTAAATCACCGTGCTGCTCGCGACGGTGAAAATCACCGCGCCCGAAATCCAAAAAATGTTCCGCCACCACATCCGCCGGTCTTCGTGGATGGTCTTGAAATTCAGCCACGCCAGCCAGAACAGCGTGGCGACAATCACCGGAATGGCGATGATGATTGGCAATATCGAGTGCCAGGGCGTGATGCCAAAAAATGTCGTGTTGTGATCGACCACAAACACGATGAAGGCAAAAAACAATCCGCAACCCAAAGCCGTGGCAACGGCGACTCCGACCGCGTGCAGAAAATTCTTGGATAGCGTAGAGGCGAAGAACGCGACGAATGTAAGCATCATGGTCACGATGACAACGGCAGCGATAAACCAGTTGTGATGCAAAGGAGCGTCGCCTGAAGCGACGAAAATGGAATTGGGAGCGCCGAAAGCGGCGGCGGTTCTTTCCAAAACCAGCGGCGTGACGCCGCCCAGCAGCGTCCCGAAAAACAGCGCCATGAAAAATTTGATGGCGAATTGAAGCCGACGCGAAGCGGGCAGGCATAGAAGACTTTCCATCACGCCGAGCTTTCGTTCCTCCGCCACGGCCATGCCGCCGATGATGACCGGCATCATAAGCCACAAGAGGCAGAAACCGTTTGAGGCGAGTTCACCAATCGGATGCTTGTTGCTGTTGGAGAGAGAAGGCCGCAGACAAATGGCTATGATATGCAACGCGAGCAATGCCGCCGCGCAAAACAGGCTGACGCTATGCAATTGCAGTTCCTTCCAGAACAGCGCGGCAACCGGTCGGTGGCTTTTTATTTTTCCGGAAGATTTTTTGCCCGCGTCAAAATATTTCCATGTGGAAAATGAAATTGTCCCGCCAGTCCATCCCACTTCCTGCGCCCGGAAAAAAAGCCATCGCGCAAATAGATAACTTGCCACGGAATAAATGACGAGCGCGACGTTGATGAGCAATAGCAATGAGTCGTAGGTGTGAAGCGAAGGATTTTCCGGCAGCAGCAAGGTCACTGATATGGCAATCGTGATGGGCGGCAAAATCACAAACCACATCGCCGCCACCGTTTGCCGGAGCAGCAATGTGCTCCACAATCCGCCGGCAAAAGCCGTGAGCGCAAGTGCGGGAGCGGTTTGCAGATTCACCAGCATCGCATCGTCTACTACGCTGCCATTCTGGGTCAAATGCAGCGGTGCAAGCTGTCGCAAGTTCCAAGAAGCATAGAACGCAATCAAAACGGAACCTGTCGCGGCGGCAAGTGTCGTCACTTTTACACTCCACAAATGTTTTCGTTCTTCCGGCTGGGACATGAATAAGCAAAAAACGCCCGGACTGAATTCGCGCCCGAAAGATTCCAGCGACAAGGCAATTGTGCCGAGCCATGTCAGGAGAACAAAAAATCCCCAGCCGCCAAAGGTGTCCAGGTTTTTGACCAGCCACATCGGCACGACGGCCAGCGACAAAGCCACAATCCAGCTTGGTAGCAGCAGACGGATTTCTTTTTTGATGAGTGGATTCATCTTTTCGACTTTTTCAATCTCGCTTGGCGAAGATGTTGCCGAGAAATTGCGGCTTGTGGGAAATGTCCAGCAGCGGTTCAAATTGTGAGCCGTCACCATTTCCGGAATAATAGACATTTTCATAATAATCCGCCCTATCCAAAGGCCAAAACCACAGGCTGCCGTCGGCGGCCAGACTGATGATGCCGCCGTTTGCACTCACGATGGCAGTCCAGTCCGAATGCGTGCCGAGATGGACGGGCCGCGTGTCCTGGATTTCACGCGCGAGGAGGTCGGTTTCCCATCGGGCCGTGCGGCGGTAATTGAAATAAAAATCCCACAGCCAAAGCGAACCGTCGTCCTTGAGCGTCACAATTTTATCACTGTCGCCGGCGGCCACGACGTGCCAGCGGGTGCCATCGCCGATTTGCAGATCGGTTGGGAACCAGTTGTAATTTCCGTAACGATTACTTTTGTCCGAATCCAAACGCTGCTCCGCCCAGATGCGAAAAGTTCCATCGTCATGCACGCCAACCTTGTATTGCAATCCATGTGAAACCAATGCGACGCTGCGAAACCGGTCGCGCCCCAGATTCTTCACTGATTGAAGCGTGAATTTAGGCTCAAGTTGAAGCAGCGTCTCGCCGTTGGTGTCCCAATCTTGATTCCATGTCCAAAGGCTGCCGTCGGTTTTGCGAAGAAACCACTGGTAATAATTGCCACTGTAGTAATAAAATTCCGCCCAGTTCGATTCCGTCCCCAGCCGCTGCGGCGTGAACGTCCGCAAGCCCGGCCATTGGTTGTGACTGGAATCAAAATTAGCCGCGCCCCAGCGCCACAACGTTCCATCGGTTTTTAGGAGCAGTGTAAAGAGGCTGGCGGGGACAAAGCTGCTCCAGTTTGTTTCATTACCGAATGGAACAAGATGCTGTATTGCATCATTGTCGGCCTTCCATCTGCCGTTTGGCCAACGGTTGGTTTGCCACAACCTCTCCGAAACCCACAACGAGCCGTCGGTTTTGATGCCGACCAACCCGCCGCCGGTGCGTTTTACGCTAGTCCAGTTCGAGCCAGTGATAAACTTGTCATCGACCAAAGCGACTTTGAAATTACCCAGCATCAATGCGAGCGGATTAAGAGCGGTTGGGCTTTTTATGAAATAACTCATCCAAATTTTTCCATCGGGAAAACGGACGGAAATGTCGTCCCATTGCGCGTTCATAATTGGTGGATTGGATGGCGACAATCTTTCTGCGCCATGAGACGGCTCGAACGGCGTCAGTTTTTCCCAGGCGCGATGATAAACCGCCGTGGTCGCAGTCACGGCAAACACCAGCGCCAGCACCAGCATAAAAAAATTCCGCCACCACATTCTCCAGCCGGTCCGGACATGCTGGAAATTCCAGAACGCCAGCGCCAGCAGTGTCAACAGCATCACCGGCACGCCGATGAAATAGGGCAGCGGCCCGTGCCACAAGAAATCCAAATCATAATCCGGCATTTGCGAAACCACCACAAAGCCGAAAAACATCAGCCCGATTCCCAGCACCGACGGCGCGAGCGTCTGCAGCGTGTTGCGCATGAGCGAGGAGACGTAAAAGGAAATCGCGCCGAAGGCAGTCGCGATGCCTGCAAGCGTCAGCAATGGCAGCAAACGGTTGATTGCTTCGAGGCAATTCCAATATAAGACTTGCCCCGCGGACAAGATTTGTCCCACGTCAATTTGTGTGAACATGCCCGCCCTCAAGCTGTTGAAATTAAAATGGACGTTCGGCAAAATTCTTGATCCTTCCAGCAGCAGCGGCATGACCACACCCAGCAGCACGGACAGGATAATCATCACGGAGAATTTGATGGTGAATTGCGTCCGCCGTTTTGCCGGGAGGCAGAGCTGTCCTTCGAGCGTGCCGAGTTTCCGCTCCTCCGCCACCGCCGCGCAGCCGACCAGCACGGGCATCACGAGCCACAAGCCCCAGAAGATTTCGAGGGCATATTTCAGGTCGGAAGAGCGTCTCAAGTCGTAGAAATGCCGCGTCGCCAGAACGCCCAGATGCAGCAGCAGCAGCGCAAACGCCATGATAAATTGCGACTGGTGCAACTGGAATTCCTTCCGCCACAGCGCGGCACGGGGACGGAGGATGCGTTGCGTTGCTGATTTTGTAAGCCACACCGGAAGCCCGCTCATTTCCGGCATGGCAATCGTGCCGCCTGACCATTGCGCATCCTGCGCCCGGAAAAATAGCCAGCGTGCAAAGAATAATCCCGCGAGACTGTAGAGGCCAAGCACGCTGATAATCATGCCTTCAAAAAAATTCCCGTCGTAGTCGGTAAAGAAAGCGGCGAGAATCATCATCAGCACGCCCGGCACGAGCAGCGTGAACCAGAACGCTGCTGCGACCTGCCGCAGCAACAGCACCGTCCACAACCCACCAGAAAAAACGACCAGAGCAAACATCACCCCGGCCACAAAAGTATCGCCGAGGTCGGAGGAGTCGCTGGGGATGTTGTTGGAGAAAAAAACGCGCACGCAAAAAAATGAGCCAAACCACAAAACGCCGACCACCAGCAGCGCGGTGGCGAGCAGCGAGATTTTTGTTTCCCAGATTTTCAGGCGCGAAACCGGCTGCGCGAGCAGGTTGGTGAAAGTTCCCGAACTGACCTCGCCGCCAAACGAGTCCAGCGCCATCATCACCGCCACCGCCGGGCAAACCACCATTGGAAGCAAAGACAACATGCTGCTCAAGGCGTCATTGTGTTTCCACATCAAAAGCCAGTTTGAAAACGTCAGTGCGCAGCCAATGAGAAAACTTGGCAGCAGCAGGCGGATTTCCTTTTTGAGAAGCGCGTTCATGCTTTCGCCTTTTTCAAGATGTCCGAGGCCACGAAGATTTCCTCCAGCGACAGGGCTTCGCAGCGCAGTTCCTCGGGTGAATGCGTTTTCAATTCCGCCAGCAGTTGCTCGCTGTTGCCGTTGGCGAGAATTTCCAGTTCGCGTCCACTGGTCTTCACGCTCAACGCGCCGGCCAGATTGAGCTTTGGCATTTCCGCAAAGCGGGCGCGGATTTTGCGGAAGCGGTCGCGCGCGGCGTCGGCTTCCATGGTCAGCAGTTCGCGGCCCTGCTCGATGATGGTGAATTCGTCAATCANNCCGCTGGTCGGCTCGTCCAGCACGAGCAGTTCCGGTTCGGGACAAATCGCGCCGATGAGCGCGAGCTGCGTGCGCTGGCCTTTGGAGAGGTGGCTGGCCTTCTGTTTCGGGTCGAGCTGGAATCGTTTCAGCAGATCGGCTTCGATGTCGCCGTTCCAGTGTTTGCGGAAGGAGGCGAGATATTCCAGCGTGTCGCGCACAGTCATCCACGGATAAAACGCGACCATGTCCGGCACATAGGCGAGGCGCGATTTGACGGCGACTTCGTCCGTGCGCGGGTCGAGGCCGAACACGCGCACGCTGCCTGAATCGGGCCGGAGGAGGTTCAGCAGGCATTTGATCGTGGTGGTCTTGCCCGCGCCGTTGCGGCCGAAAAAGCCGTAGCATTTGCCGGCGCGGACGGTCAGCGAGAGGCCGTTCACGGCGTCCAGCTTGCCGTAGCGCCGCGAGAGGTTTTGGATTTCAATGATGGGCGAGTCAGTGTTCATGCGTGTCCTTTTAATCGTTGTCGGATTTTTCCTTCACCTTGCGTTCAAAGCTGTCGAGCCGTTCCTTGACGAGGGCGAGAAAGGCATCGCGGTCCACCTGCAGGTGATGCGCGGCAACCACGGCCTCGTCAATTTCCTTGGTCAAAATTTTCGCGCGCGCGGACTTGGTGAACGGCGAATTGCTCTCCTTGAGAAAACAGCCCTTGCCGGGAATCGTCTCGATGACACCCTGATTTTCCAGCTCGGCATAGGCCTTGGCGACGGTGTTGCGGTTGACGCGGAGTTCCTCGGCGAGTGGGCGGATGGAGGGCAGGGGTTCGCCCGTGCGCAGGCCGCCGGACGCGGCGGCGTAGCGGATCTGGTCCACCAGTTGCAAGTAAACCGGCTTGCCGGACTTGAAATCAATTTGCAGGAGCATACGCGGTGACTGTCCTATGACAATAGGACAGTCGGCGGCGCGAGTCAAGAAGATTTTTTGCAGGCTTTAGCGGTGGTCTATGACCGTCGGAGGTTGGCGACGCTCACAGAGCGCCGCTACATTCCAAAACCACCTCCACCACGCGCTCGACGCTGATGCTGTTCATGCAGCGGAAATCAATCGGGCATTCGCGCAGAAAACACGGCGAGCACGGCGCGTCGGATTTGAGCAGGCGCTGGCGCGGGTCGCCGGGCAGGCCCGGCCCGGTCAGTTCCGGCGAGGTGCTGCCGAATGGCACAACGACCGGTGTGCCGAGCGCGGCGGCGACATGCATCGGGCCGGTGTCATTCGTCAAAAGCACGCGGCAGAGTTTCAGGAGCGCCATCAGTTCGCGGAGGGAAGTTTTGCCGGCCAGATTTAGAAGCTGGGAGTTGGCAGATGGAAGTTGGGAGGCGATTTGGTTTGTGATTGTGGCATCGCTCTTGCCTCCGAATAGCAGCCAGGTGCAATTCGTCCGCTGCTGGATTTCTTTGGCGGCGGCGATGAATTTTTCCACCGGCCAGCGCTTGGCCGGGCCGTATTCAGCGCCAGGATTCAGGCCGATGATCGGCCGGTCATTTTTTTCCAGGTCGAATTTCTTCTTCGCGGCTTCAATTTCTTCCGGCGCGACAAACAATTGCGGCGGCAACGGTTCGGCGTTTGTGCCCAGCGCGGCGGCGAGGTGCAAATACTCGTGGATTTGGTGAGCGGAGTTTGGAAGTTGGGAGCTGGAAATTGGAAGATGGAAAATCAGGTTTTTAATTTCCGCAACGGAACGCTTCCGCATTTTCACGGCATCGGCGCGCTGGGCGGCGGTCTGTGTCAGGAAGAAATTGCGCCACGGGCGCGCGTAGCCGATGCGTTGCGGAATGCCCGCCAGAAAAACCTCCAGCGCGGAGCGAGGCGAATTGGGCAGCACGAGCGCCAAATCAAACTTGCCCGTCCGCAATTTTTTGCCGATGGCGAAAACGCTTTCGCCGGGTGCGAACGAAATTATTTCGCTCAACGCCGGATGATTGAGCCAGAGACCACGCAATTTTTCCGTGCAGAGCAGGGCGATGTGCGCGTCGGGAAATTTTTCGCGGAGCCGGAGCAGTGCGGGCGTGGTCATCACGGCGTCGCCGAGCCAGTTTGTTCCGCGAACCAGGATTTTCATCGGAAACAGATTTTGCGGACGCAATCCTGAAAGTCGTTCGCGCCGCTGACAATTTTGATTTCAACGCGCATGAAATAGATCGGCAGGTCGCGCCGGTCAATTTTCGGGAAGCGGACGGCGTCCTTCTGCGTGGTAATGATGACCTGGGCTGCACGCTTTTTGCTGCGGTTGATGGCATTGAGGATTTCCTGCTGTGTGAACCGGTGATGGTCGGCAAAGCGTTTTGAATAGACCAGTTCCGCGCCCAGTTTCACGAGGCTTTGCTCAAAGCCTTCCGGCTGCGCGATGCCGCTGAGGGACGCGACCTTTTTGCCGCGCAGAAAATCCAGGCCGCATTGTTCGCCGGTGAAAACGTCTTCAAGGTAAAGCGGGCTGTGGATGCACTCGATGACGGCGGCGCCGGAATTCAGCTTTGAAATCCGCTCGCGCAATTCGGAGGTTTTGCCGTCGCTTTTGGTGATAAAAATCGTGTGGGCGCGGGCGAGGTGCGAGTGAGGTTCGCGCAATGTGCCACGCGGGAAAAGATGCTCGTTGCCGAACGGCTGGTGGCGGTCCACGAGCACGACATCGTGCCGGCGACCGCGCAATTTCCAATATTGGAATCCGTCGTCGAGCAGCAGCGTGTCGCAGCCGAATTTTTCAATCGCATAGCGCCCGCTTTTCACACGGTCCTTGTCCACCAGCACGACCACGTCGCGCAGATTGGACGCGAGCATGTAAGGCTCGTCGCCGGCCATTTCGGAATCGAGCAGCAGCGATTTGCCGTCGGACACGACGCGAGGCGGCGTCTGGTCTTCGCGCAAAAGAACCTTGTTGAGCAACTGCCGGTGCAGCGGCGCGGGCCTGGAACGGTAGCCGCGCGAAAGAATGGCCACCTTGCGTCCGGCGTTCTGAAGTTCGCGCGCGAACTTTTCCACGACGGGAGTCTTGCCCGTGCCGCCGAGGGTAAGGTTGCCGATGGCGATGACCTGGACGCCGAGAGTTTTGTCGCGGAGGATGCGGACGTTAATGAGCCAGCGGTGGATTTTTACAAAGACCTGAAAAATTTTGGAGCTGCAAAACAAAAATCCCCGCGTCAGCTTTGCACGGAAATCATGGCGCTCCTCGAAGACGACTTCGAGGAAGAAAGTTTCCAGCGTTTCAGCCCAGACCCGGAATTTTTCGCGCATTGCGGTTCAATGTGCCAAGTTTGGGGTGAGTTTTGAATTTTTAATTTTGAGTTTTTAGTCGAAATCGGGGCTGCGCCTTTCAGCTAAAAATTAAAAACTTAAAACTAAAAATCAGTTCAATAGCCGAGCTTGGCGACTTCCTGCTGGAGAGCGATTTGAAACTGTTGCACGTCGGCGGGCGAGGGCTTGTAACCTTGCTGCGCGGGCACTACGCCGAGCCGTCCGGTCTGGTCCAGATACCAATCGGCAATCTGCCCGTCGCTGAACGTGACTTTGCCGCTGATCATCGTGCCAGGCTTGGTCAATTGATCCACGCTTACGGAAACCTGGCCGCCGGCCGCTGGCAGCGTTCCTTCCGGCGCTGGAGTCTTCTCAGCCGTGAGTTTGGCTGGCGCGGCGGCGGGCGGTGCCACGACTTTCGGCGGCTCGGGATCTTTCGGCGTCAGTTTCAAATCGTCCACGAGGAAGCGGACTTCCATGTAGGTGAGTTTGACACCGAGTTCCAAAAGGCGTTTTTGAATTTCAGCAAGCTTCGCGCCTTCCAAAATCCATTCGGTGACGCGCTGCCGTTGTTCTTCAGTCAAATTCATGGCACAAAGCTTAACAAAAATTTTCTCGTTGCAAAAAAGATTTCCTTAAATTCGGATGAATGTTGCCATTGCCATGACAAACAAAACAACTAACCCCAGTAAAAAAACACGCAATGTATTTGTGGCGCCGCCACGGGAACAAAATATTGCTTGTATCAATGCGCCGCATAAGAGCGCTAAAAGTGAAAACAGGTATAATTCTAAAATAATCTGGCCATCTTGCAGAAAATAAGGTCGAGAGTGATGGAATAAGGAAATGACTTTTTCAAACATCCAAATCATCGGAAAGGTGACGATGACGCAAGTTTTGAACGGCAGCACGCAAAGGGTAATCCATTCATCAAATGTCGTTGGTGCTTTTTTCAATGAAGCGACGAATCTCACCAGCTTCATAAATGTGCCGGGCATAAACAGCCGGCCGAAGGCGCGGACAATGGAAAAAATAAACAACAATGTGTCGCGCAGCAGTTCGCGCCAAGCTATGCGCATGATCGGCTTGGCGAGCACGGCCAAATAAACCAGCGGAGAAAAAAACAACGCCCACAATGTCATAGTCTGGCAAAGCCGCGCCGGGAAAAAATCACTCCAAAAGAAAGTGCAATAAAAACAAGCGAATGTAAGAAGCATTTGTCCGACAAACACCCAAAGTATTCGCCGCGTATAATTCGGCAAGCGGTTGGCTGACTTGTCTTGATTCACAATTCAAAACTATTTCTGGGACTGTCTTTTGTCCAATCAAAAGCGTAGAGAAAATTTATTTCGCCTTCAAAATCCAATCGTAACCGCGCGCCTCGAGTTCGAGCGCAAGTTCCTTGCCGCCGGTTTTTACGATGTGGCCGTCCACCAGCACATGGACGAAATCCGGCACGATGAAATTCAGCAGCCGCTGATAATGCGTGATGACGAGCTGCGCGTTGTCGGCACGCTTCAAGGCGTTGACGCCGTGCGAGACGACTTTGAGCGCGTCAATGTCCAGGCCGGAATCGGTTTCGTCGAGGATGGCGAGCTTCGGTTCGAGCACGGCCATCTGGAAAATCTCCGCGCGCTTCTTTTCACCGCCGGAGAAACCTTCGTTCACCGAGCGCTTGAGCAAATCATCCTTCAGCTCCAGCAGCTTCATTTTGTCCTTAACGAGCGCGAGAAATTCAATCGCGTCCAGTTCCGGCTCGCCGCGATGCTTGCGGATCTCGTTGAACGCAGCCTTGAGAAAGTAAGTGCTGTTCACACCGGGAATCTCGACGGGATATTGGAACGCGAGGAACAGACCTTCGCGCGCGCGTTCCTCCGGGTCGAGTTCCAGCAAATCCTTGCCGCAATAAAGCACTTCGCCGCCGGTCACGTCGTAACCGTCGCGGCCGGCCAGAACGGCGGCAAGCGTGCTTTTGCCGGAGCCGTTCGGGCCCATGACGGCGTGGACTTCGCCGGCGTTGATGGTGAGGCTGACGCCCTTGAGGATTTGTTTGCCCTCGACGCCCGCCGAGAGATTTTTGATTTCTAATATCGTTTTGCTCATTTTTCTAAAATTCTAAAATTTATTTTAACCACGGATGGACACGGATTAACACGGATAAAAATCATAATTTAATTTCCAGTTCCATTGATTAGCTTCAGATTACTTTTCAACTGCGTTATTAAAAATTCCTCCAAAGCTGAAGCAAGAAATCCAACATTTAGGCAATCAAGGTCAATAGTGACCATATAATCCAAAATGTATTGCTCATTGTAGTAACCATTCATTAAAAACTGCTCGTTATTTTTGTGTGGTCTTAAATGTGAATCTAATCTAGCTCCCATTTTAGAACTAAATGAAGCTTTCCCAATATAAAAACCATTTTTGTCTGTGGTCTTTTCCCGACCAAAAATAAAATAGACGCCCCGCTTGGTCGGATGAGGCCAGCGAAATCCATCCCAATTTCCGTGAAGAATTTGAACACAGCAGCCATCTTGAATCATTGTGTCGGCATTAAATGACGGCACTCGGTATTTTGGATTTAGAAATTTATTAAATTCTGCAATCTTTTGATTGATTGCGGCCATTTCAGGAGAAAAGCGTGAATTTATTTTTGAATCCGTGTCCATCTGTGTCCATCCGTGGTTAAATTGCTTTAGCCGACGCTGCCTTCCAGACTTACGCCCAGAAGTTTTTGCGCTTCGACGGCGAATTCCATCGGCAGTTCCTTGAACACTTCCTTGCAGAAGCCGTTCACGATCATGTTCACCGCGTCCTGCGTCGCGATGCCGCGCGCGTTGCAATAAAAAATCTGGTCCTCGCCGATCTTGGAAGTCGACGCTTCATGCTCGACGCTCGACGACGTGTTTTTGACTTCGATATACGGAAACGTGTGTGCGCCGCATTTCGCGCCGATGAGCATCGAATCGCACTGCGAAAAATTGCGCGAGTTCGTGGCGCTCTTGCGGATTTCCACCAGGCCACGATAGCTGTTCTGGCCGCGACCGGCGGAAATGCCTTTCGAGACAATCGTGCTCTTGGTGTTTTTGCCGATGTGGATCATCTTCGTGCCGGTGTCGGCCTGCTGCATGTTGTTCACGACGGCAACGGAATAAAATTCACCTTTCGAGCCGTCACCGAGCAAAATGCAGCTCGGATATTTCCATGTGATCGCCGAGCCGGTTTCGACCTGCGTCCAGGTGATGCGCGAGTTCTTGCCTTTGCACAGGCCGCGCTTGGTCACGAAATTGTAGATGCCGCCCTTGCCGTTTTCGTCGCCCGGATACCAGTTCTGCACCGTGCTGTATTTGATTTCCGCGCCTTCGAGCGCGACGAGTTCCACGACGGCGGCGTGCAGCTGGTTTTCATCGCGCATCGGCGCGGTGCAACCTTCGAGATAGCTGACGTGTGAACTGTCGTCCGCGACGATCAGCGTGCGCTCGAACTGGCCGGACTTCGCGGCGTTGATGCGGAAATAAGTCGAAAGCTCCATCGGGCAGCGCACNNTTGTCCGTGTAAGGCACGACCGAGCCGAGATATTTTTTGACGAGGTCGGGATGGTCATGCACCGCCTCGGTGAACGAGCAAAAAATAACGCCCTTTTCCGCGAGCTGCTTGCGGAACGTCGTGCCGACCGAAACGGAATCAAAAATCGCGTCCACCGCCACGCCCGCCAGCTTGGCGTGTTCGCGCAACGGAATTCCAAGCTTCTCGTAAGTTTCCAAAAGTTTTGGATCCACTTCATCCAAACTTTTTGGCGCGTTGGCCGGCGGCTTGGGCTGCGAAAAATAAGTGATGTCCTGAAAATTGATTTTCGGGTATTTCACGAACTGCCAGGTCGGTTCCGGCATGGTCAGCCAGTAACGATAGGCCTTGATGCGCCAGTCGGTCAGCCATTCCGGCTCGTTTTTTTTCTTCGAGATGAGGCGGATGGTGTCCTCGCTCAAGCCGGGCGGGGCGGACTCAGTTTCAACGTCGGTGACGAAGCCGTATTTGTACTCCGTCTTGACCAAATCTTCAATTGTCTCGGTGGCTGTGGGCATAAATTCGTAGAATCGCTAAAGTGTGAATCGCAGCATCGTCATTTTTTCTTCGCGCAATCCGCGCAAAGGCCGTGAACGGCGATGTCGTAATGATCCACTTGGAAACCTTTCGGCCTCGGCATGACCGTGGAATCCGTCGGCAAGGCTACATCAAAAACTTCGCCGCAGGAATCGCAAAAGTAATGGCAATGCTCCTCCATGTTCGGGCAGAACCGCGTCGCTCCGCGTTCCAGCTGGACCTGGCGGACGAGGCCGCACTTCACGAGCGCGTCGAGGCAGTTATAGACCGTTGCATGGGAAATTTCCGGCATCGCCTTTTTCGTGCGGATGAAAATTTCCTCCGCCGTCGGATGATCGCGCTTGTGCATGACCACGTCATAAACGTGCTGGCGCTGCGGCGTGAAACGGAAACCGCC
>PKZR01000123.1 GCA_003133815.1 Limisphaerales bacterium
GGACTGTTGTCGCCGGAAATCGTGCGACCGTTTGACCGCGACCGAAGCGGCACTGTTTTCGGCGAAGGCGCGGCATCCGTCGTGTTTGAATCAGCAGAAGATGCTCGCGCGCGCAACGCGACAAGCCTTGGAGAGTTTCTCGGGTCCGGTTGCGCGACCGAAGGAACGGGCGCTTTCGACATCCGCCCGGACGGCGATGGCTTGAGCCGCGCAATCCAGTTTGCACTTGCAGATGCGGGCATTTCTCCCTGCGCAGTGGGAATGATCGTCGCCCATGGCAACGGCACGCACGCGTCCGATGCGTCCGAAGCGCGAGCCATCCGCCGCGTTTTCGGTGAAAATATTCCGCCGGTCACAGGTTTCAAATGGGCTTACGGACATCTCATCGCCGCGTCGGGGATTTTGGATCTGGTGTTTGCGCTGACAGCGTTGCGCCATAAAACCGTTCCCGGAATTCACACCCTGAATTTGGCTGATCCGGAATTCGCTCCATTTCCCGTTTCCCGCACCGCGCAACAGTCAACCAACGACATCGCGCTCGTCCTGTGCCGCGGATTTGGAGGCATGAACGTCGCGCTGCTCGTGCGCGCCAATTCGTGATGCCCGACACACCGCCTAATTCGCGTTGCGGGATTGACTCGGTGGAAATATCCCGCGTCGAAAAATTGATCGCCGGCCTTCCGTCCGAAGACCTGGTGAAATTATTTTCGGAACAGGAACTTGCAGACGCTGGAACTGCCGCCGGTCGCACGGCGAGCCTGGCAGCGCGTTTTGCCGCCAAGGAGGCCTGCTGCAAATTATTTCCGCGTGAGACGACACTGGGTTTGATTGAGCCTTGGGACTTCAGCGTGCGCCGCGATGCCTACGGCGCGCCGCAAATCGTCACAAGTCCGGAGGCGCAGGCGGTTCTGGACCGGCATCGCATCGGCGCGATCCGCATTTCGCTCACGCATACGGACACGAGTGCGTCCGCTGTTGCGATGGCCGAGATGCGCAAAACCGACGTGCCATGGTTTGGAAAGTTGTTCTACCATTTGCTTCCCTATCGCCGTGGGCTGGTGATGGAAAATTTCCGCCGCGTTTTTGGCGAAACGTTGCCGGAGGACGAAATTCTCCGGCTCGCACAGGCGTATTACGCGCATTACATCCGCTTCCTCAAGGAGTTCATCTGCCTGCCGCTGATGTCGGCAAAAAAAAGGAAATCATGCATCCGCATTGAAAACATTGAATCTCCCCTGCGAGCGCACGAAAAAGGAAAAGGCCTTATTTTTTTGACGGGACATTTTGGCAACTGGGAGGTGGCCACCGTGACGGGCATCGCGCAATTCCCCAGGTTCAAGGGATTGCTCCATTTCGTGCGACGTCCCCTCAATCCGGAATGGCTAAACCAGTTCATCACACGCCGGTTTCGCAGGGCTGGATTCGGCACCATCGGCAAGCGCGGCTCGCTCGACACCATCCTCAACCTTCTGGAGACAGGGGCCATTATCGTCTATGTCTTTGACCAGCACGCTGGCATATCCGACAGCATCATGGTTGATTTCTTCGGCCATCCGGCGGGCACGTTCAAAAGCCCCGCACTGCTCGCCATGAGCACCGGAGCAACCGTCATCCCGGCTTCAAGCTGGCGTGAACCCGACGGCACACACGTCCTGCGCTTCGAGGAACCGCTTCCGCTCATCGAGCACGACAATGTGGGTGAAGCCATCCGCCTAAATACCCGGGCCTACAACGCCGCTCTCGAACGATTGCTGCTCCGTCATCCCGAACAATGGATTTGGATGCACCGCCGATGGAAAGACTAGCAGCGATTTGTGAAGAAATTCAGAATCATTGGCCCTGTCTAAATTGCAATAAATGCAGCCAAAGTCTGGCAGCATAAACTCAACGAAACCACCCTGTTGAAAACGTGCGGGTAACGAATTCCGCTATGATTTCCCGAAATCAAACTTTTTACGGACACCCGCCAGCACGAGAAGACCCAGCGCTCCCAGCGCCAGGGACGAGGGTTCCGGCACGGTCGTAATGTCCACACTCCAACTAACAAGAGTGCTCTGGTCTCCGGCAGACAAGTCCGCCAAAAACAACGTCCATTGTCCTGCGGCGTCATTGCCGCTTATCCCGTCAAATGATGCCAGCGTCTCCGTCGCCCCCACAGAATAGCTCGACGGCGACGATTGTGGATTAAGGTTCTCACCGTCAGATCCCCATGTCCCAGTCAACTGTCCACTCCCATTCAATGAACTCGGATAGCCCGTGTTTTGATAAAAATGTATGTCCGGGTTGGAGCCCGAATCATCAAAGGTCACGTTGAACCCGCTGTCGGCATAGCCGACGGCGTTGCCGGCGGTCTTGCCCGGCCGGTTCAGCAGCACGGTGTAACCGCTGGCATGGCGCAGATAGACATACAGGTCGCCGTTGAATTCACCGGTGAGCTTGAAGCCCACGGTCAGCCCGGTGATGTTGCCGATGGCCGAATGGAGCGTCCGCACATCGCTCAAGCCGGCGGCGTTGCCGTCGGGCACCAGGCGGTTGGTGGTGAAGGTGTAGGTTTCGATGGTTTGCGCTTGGAGGAGTGGCGCGGCCACCCACAAGCCCACCACCACGAGAAGGGCGATGAGTTTTGGCATAGGTTTTGAGGATTGGGGGTTGGGGCGCAGATCAACGGTTTCGGTTCGCGCTTGCGCGGGCAGCGGAGCGAAAGAGTGGCAGGAAGGGATTTTAGTTTTCATAGGTCAGGGATAGGTGGAGCGGTAAATACGTGCCGGCAGGTTGGTGCCGGGGGTGTCGGTGTATTGAAACTGGCCCGTGCCATTGGCCGTGGCCGTGCCCAGCGTTTGCCAGGCGGCCGTGGCCAGGTTGGTGGTGTACTGGATGGAATACGTGCGCCCGGGAATGCCCAGAAAACTGGTCAGGTTGGTGCCGTTGCCCAGACTTTGGGAAAACTCAATGTTCTGCGCCGCATTGGGGTCATTGATGATGGCCACCGCCACCGTCCCGGTGGTTTGCAGGGTGCCATCGCTGATCACATACGTGAAGCTGTCCGCGTTGGTGTAACCGGCGGGCTGGGTGTACAAGACCCAGCCAAAGTTGGTGCTCACCGTGCCGCCCTGCGCGCTGGCCGCCGTCACCGAGGTGAGCGTGATGGCATCCCCTTCGGG
>PKZR01000347.1 GCA_003133815.1 Limisphaerales bacterium
TAAACCGGACAGTTGTGATTTTCGATATAAGATTTACGAGCCGGTGCTGAATTGCGAATCAAATCGTAAATCCAAAATCGCAAATCACACCGGCACGTCCTCAGGCCTGACTTCCAGGCATTCATCCTGATCTTCCCAGATTGCGGCGGCATAGGAATTCAAAAGCTTCGGTGCGAGTTCGCGGCCTGCGCGCGCCAGCAATTGTTCCGCCTGTTCAGCCGCGTTTTCGTAGGCTGAATCGTAATTTCCCGCGCGCTTGCGTTGACGGTCGTCCCAATGGGCGACTGCATGCACGGGTTCGTATTGTTGCGCCCACGCTTCGATTTCGGCCCGAACGTCGGCGGAAATTTCGTCGAATGACACGAGCGTTTCGCTGCAATGCTGGCAAATCAAACCCGATTCGCGCACATCGCGCGTGAGCAGCGGCAAAAACGGCGCGCGGCAGCACGGCGATTCCGCGTAGGCAGCTGGCGGCGTGGCCAACCGTTTAAACCAGATTTGCCTTTCGTGTGCGGATTGAGCACCGAGGCGATATGCTCCGACAAGCGGATGCGAGAGGCGCCATGCGCGGCCTTCGAGCTGGCCGAGCGTCTGCGCAAGCCAGCGCGCGAGCGTGAGGTCATCCCAATCCCGAAATGCCCGGGCGTATTCCTTCCATAGCGAGTCGAGCGGCGAACAGGATTCCGATTCAAATGCCATTGCATTTAGGATGGCGCGCGGGGAAAGCTTTGTCTAGCGGCGTTGTCAGATGACTATTTGAAGCTGGCCAGTGAAATATAAAATGTGAATACCGCTTCAAAATCAATTGGCTCGGTTTTCCAAGCTTGCCATCAATCGTATCATCTTCAGAATGTTTTAGAATGAATAATGAATCTGGACATTTATGACGCGGTGGTGATCGGTTGCGGGCCTGGCGGCAGCAGTGCCGCCGCTTTTCTGGCGCGGGCGGGAAAGCGCGTATTGGTGCTGGAAAAAGAAATATTCCCGCGTTTCCACATCGGCGAATCTTTATTGCCCTGCAACATGGCCATCTTTCGCGAGATGGGCGTGCTGCCCGCATTGCAGGCGGCGGGTTTCCCGCGAAAATTCGGCGCACGGTTTGAACTCTGCAACGGCACACTCGGCACTCGTTTCGCTTTTCGCCAGGGCAAATACAATCGAGAGCCGGAAGCCATCCAGGTGGAACGTGCCGTGTTCGATCACATTCTGCTCAAGCACGCACGCACCAGCGGCGCTGACATCCGAGAAGGATGGTCAGTCTCGAAATTCTCGACAGATGCGGATGGTGTGAATGTTGTAGCCTGCGACCTCGACGGAAAAACCCATAATTTTCGCGCGGCATATTTAATTGACGCCAGCGGGCGGGGCAATTTCACCGGCAATCAGGAGGGACTCCGCGTTACCCACCCGCGTCACAAGAAACTCGCGGTCTTCGGCCATTTTACCGGCGTGGTGCGCGACGCGGGCGAGGCGAACAGCGACATCATCATCGTCCGCCTGCCGAACAAATGGTTTTGGCTCATCCCAATCTCTGCCGAGAAAACCAGCGTTGGATTGGTGATTGACAAGGACGAGTTCGCGCAGGAATCCGGGACGCCGCAGGAAATCTTCGACCGCTGGGTTGAATCCAGTTCCGCCGTTAAGGAACGCATGGCGAACGCAAAGCGGGTGAACGAGACGCGCACCACGAGCGATTTCAGTTACTACAATCGTCGCCTCACTGGAGACCGATTGCTGCGCGTGGGCGACGCCGCCGGTTTCATGGACCCAATTTTCTCCGCCGGCGTTTTTCTCGCCATGTGGTCTGGAAAACTCGCCGCCGAAGTCGTGGAAAAATCCCTCGCTCAAGGCAAACCCAGCCGCCGTCTGTTTGCTAAATATGAAAAGCGCGTCAGGAAGGGGCTGATGTTTTACTGGCGCATGGTGGAGAATTATTACACGACGCCGTTCATGGAGCTTTTTTTGCGGCCGACCGAGCGCTGGAATCTCTTTTCCGCCGTCGTCGGTGTGCTTGCCGGTGAAGTGGAGGGAAGCTGGGCGCTCCGCTGGCGGATGGAGTTTTTTTTCCTGCTCGTAAAAATCCAGGCGCGTTGGCCGTTTTCTCCGCGCATCAATTTTCGTCCAATCGTAATCGTCACTAAAAATACTCCGTCATGCACGCCTACCGGATGAAGTTGCGCGGAGTGTTTTTGTGTGTTCTGATTGCCGTCTTAGCCACCGGATGTCGCACCGCTCCGCCGTTGCCGCCCGCCGACTTTTCGGCGCCCGGCTGGCGCGTCCAGCAAGGGCAGGCCGTCTGGAAACCTTCGTCCAGCCGCCCCGAACTCGCCGGTGATTTGTTGCTGGCGACGAATGCCAATGGAAATTTCTTTATTCAGTTTTCAAAAATACCGTTTCCGCTGGTGACCGCTCTAATTTCGGGCGATCAATGGCAGATTGAATTCGGCGCAGACAGATTTTCGTGGCATGGACACGGCGTTCCGCCGGACCGGTTCGCCTGGTTTCAATTGCCGCCCGCGCTGCTCGGCGGAACTCTGAATGGCAACTGGCATTTTGAGAATGTGATGACAAATTCGTGGCGCTTGGAAAATTCAAACACCGGCGAAACCCTGGAGGGCGAATTTTTCCCATGAAATGGTTTCGCTGGTGGTGGCTTCTGCTGCTTATTCCGATTGCCGCCGGACTTGCGCGCTTGCATTTTGATGTCGAGGTACTCGACCTGCTGCCCGCGAATGTTCCCGCCGTTCAAGGACTGAAACTTTACCAGCAGCATTTTGCCAACGCACGCGAACTCATCGTCACCGTCAAGGCGCCGGATCGCGAAGCTGCCGAGCTGGCCGCGAAATCTATCGCCGAAAGTTTGCAACGAGCGACAAATCTCGTCGCCGCCGCCACCTGGCAACCGCCTTGGCTCGAACATCCCGACCAGACCGCCGAACTCATCGCCTATCTCTGGCTCAACCAGTCACCGGAAGCGTTTGCAGATTTTGCCGCGCACCTTTCGGAAACAAACCTCACCAGCATTCTTGCAGCCACGCGCGAACAACTCGCCGCCACGCTTTCACCGAATGAAATCGTACAGTTGAGTTACGATCCGTTCGGCCTCACGCGATTGCCCGAAAGTGTCGCCGGAACCATTTCCAGTTTTGGGCGGGGACAGGAATTGTTTGCCTCCGCCGATGGCACGTTCCGCATCATCTTCGTCAAGGCCCGCGGCGAGTTGAACGGCTACCGCGAATGCACCGACTGGTTCAACGCCGTGAAGCAAAGTGTCAGCGCCGCGTTGCCGTCCGCGAATGAAATAAAAATCGGCTACACTGGCCGGCCCGCGTTCGTCGCGGAAATTTCCGGCAGCATGAAGCGCGATATCATCCTGTCCGTCGGCGGCACGTCATTCATCATCGCAATTTTATTCTGGTTCGCCCACCACCGCATCAAGCCGATGCTCTGGCTGCTGACGCTGCTGGCATTGATTCTGGCCTCGACACTCGCGCTCGGCGGGCTGATTTTCGGCGCGATCAACGTTGTCAGCATGGGCTTCGCGGCGATTCTGCTCGGACTCGCGGTGGACTACGCCGTCGTGCATTATCAGGAGGCGCTCGCGCATCCGAATTTGACGATTCCCGAAGTGCGCCGCACCATCGCGCCCGCGATTTTTTGGGCTGCGGTCACAACCATTTCCGCGTTTCTCGTTTTGAACTTCGGCGGTCTGCCCGGCCTCGCGCAACTCGGCTCGCTCGTCGGCATCGGCGTCGCGCTCTCGGCCTGTGTGATGATTTTCGCGTTTCTGCCGCCGCTGTTTCCGAACCGGATGCAGCCACAACCAAACCGGGTCGTTTCTGAAGCAGAAATCAAATCCATCGTGCCGCTCAAATCACACCGCAAACAAATTGTCCTCGCGGTTACGATAATTTTGATTTTGTTCTGCGTCGCGGTTTTGTTTTCCGGTCTGCCAAAAATGGACGCTAGCGCGAACGCCCTGCAACCGCGCGACAGCCAGGCTTACGCCACGCTCGACGCGATCAAAATCAACCTCGGCCAAAAACGCGAACCGCTCTGGCTGGTTATTTCCGGTCGCGATGAAAGCGAGGTCGCCAAAAAACTCGACGCGGTTTTGCCGGCGCTCAACGCCGCGATTTCCAATCAAACCCTCTCCGGTTTCACGCTGCCCAACTCGCTCTGGCCGCGCCCCGAATTTCAAGCGGCCAATCGTGCGAACGCGCAACAGCTTGTTGCCGAAGGCGAGACGCTGCGGACTGCCGCCTTGACCAATGGCTTTTCCGAGGATGCTCTGGGTCTGGCTAGGGGCGTTTTGGAAACCTGGCAGCGCGCCGCCACGACCACGAATGTTTTCTGGCCGACGAATCCGCTTAGCACCTGGATTTTTGAAAAACTGGCGGCGCGCAAGGCGCAAAAAATTTTCGCCGTCGGCTTCCTGTATCCCGCGACGAACGCGACGGCGGCTTCATTCGCGCAACTTGATTTGCAATTGCCGCGCGACGGCGTCTGGCTTTCCGGTTGGGAGTTGCTCGGTGGAACCGTTCTGGCCGCCGTCAAAAGCAATCTCTGGAAGCTGCTGCTGCCGATGGCCGGTCTCATTTTGCTTTCGCTCTGGCTGGCGTTCCGGCGCTTCGCGGAAATCTTTTTCAGCCTCGGCATATTGGCTTTGAGCGGATTTTGCCTGCTCGCAGTGATGAAACTTTGCGGCTGGCAATGGAACCTGCTTAACCTGATGGCGCTGCCGCTGATCCTCGGCACGGGCGTGGACTACAGCATTTTCATGCAACTCACGCTGCGCCGTTGCCACGGCGATCTGCAACTGGCGCATCGCTCGGTCGGTCGCGCTTTGCTCCTCTGTGGCGGCACTGCGATTGCCGGTTTCGGCTCGCTCGGCCTGTCGAGCAACGCCGGGATGTCCAGCCTCGGCCGCGTCTGCGCCGTCGGCATCGCTGGCAACATGTTCATCTCGGTCTTTCTGCTGCCCGTCTGGTGGAAATATTTTCTCGGAAATAAATATCTGAAAGCTGCGGCGAACAAAACTTTTGCACCGTCGCAATTTTACGGCGTGCGTTTCTGGCAAATCGGCCTGACGTTGGCGCGATATATTCCAAAGTCATTTTTCCGCGCGCTTGCAAAACTGGCCGCCGCGATTTACTGGCGACTGGCCGCGCACCGACGCAAAATCGTAATCCAAAACCTACTGCCCGTTTTTGACGGCGACCGCAAACAAGCCGCAATCGCCGCGCAAAAATTATTCAGGGAGTTTTTGCTCAAGCTCGCGGATTTGTGGTCCTTCGAAGGCGGCGTGGCAGTCGCCGATTGGTTCGTGGACTGGAACGGTTGGGAGATTTTTGCGACTGCCGAGGCGCGCGGGCGCGGCGTCCTGTTTGTGACGCCGCATCTCGGCAACTGGGAGCTCGGTGGTGCGTTCATGGCGCGGCATGGCTGCAAAATGCTCGTGCTGACACAGGCCGAACCCGATCCTCATCTGACCGCGATGCGCCAGGCATCGCGTGCGCGCTGGGGCATCGAAACGCTCGTCGTCGGCGAGGATGCGTTCGCATTTGTAGAAATCATCAAACGCCTTCAGCAAGGCGCGACGGTTGCGCTGCTCGTGGACCGCCCGCCCGCCCCGACGGCGGTGATCGTGGATTTGTTCGGCAGAAAATTTCCCGCCTCGATCGCTGCCGCCGAACTCGCCCGCGCTTCCGGTTGCGCCATCGTGCCGACATTCATCGTGCGCGAGGCGGACGGCTATCGCGCGCAGATTTTGCCGGAAATCGCCTACGACCGCGCCGCCATCGGCAATCGCGAAGCCCGAATCCGGTTGACACAAGAAATCATTCGTGTGTTCGAGCCGGTCATCCGGCAGCATCCCACGCAATGGTTTCACTTCGTCCCAGTCTGGCCGGAGGTAAAACCGAAATGAAAATGCTCCGACAACTTTTTTTCGCGCTCGGAATGATTTCTGTGCTGCAAAACGCCCGCGCCAATGAAACCAATTCCGTGTTGGACAAGTGGTTTGCCGCGCAAGCCGACGTTCACACTTGGTCAGCGGATTTTGTCCAGACCCGCACGCTTAAAACCCTGACCCAGCCACTCGTCGCAAAAGGCCACATCTCTTTTGCCACGCCGAACGACTTTCGCTGGGAACTCGGACAGCCCGCGCAAACCATCGCCCTGCGGCACGACGACGATATGTTCGTGATTTATCCGCGATTGAAGCGCGCCGAGAATTATCCGATGGGAGCCGGGACGCCGACCGAATGGCGCGACACGATGTCGCTGCTACAGGCCGGATTTCCTCGGGATCGCAAGGAATTCGAGTCGCAGTTCCAAATCCTGTCGTTGGTGGAAACCAACGGCACGTGGCAGCTCGCGCTCCAGCCGAAGAGCGTCTTTGCGCGGCGCATGATGCCGGAGTTGAACATCGGCCTGACGACGAATGATTTCTCGCTGGCCAGCACCGAACTTGTTTTTGTGGACGGCTCGCGAATGCGGAACGATTTCACCAACGCCGTCTTGAATCCACCGCTGGACGAAAAATTGTTCAAGTGGACACCTCCTGCCGATTTCAAGGTCACCAACCCATTTACCCAGTGAAAGCCGCAGATGATATACAAAACGCGCTGAAATTGCTACCGCACGGCGCAGAATTTCGATTCGTTGACAAGCTCGTGAATTTGGATCCGGGCCGGAGCGGCGAGGGCGAATACACGGTTCGCGGCGACGAGCTGTTTCTGCGCGGCCATTTTCCCGGCCAACCGATTTTCCCCGGCGTGCTGCTCGTCGAGGCGACAGCGCAACTCGCGGGCGTGGTGGCGCAAAGCGATCCGAAAATCCCGCCTCTGGCCGGTTTGAAACTTACAGCCCTGCGAAACGTGAAAATTCTCGGCACGGCGAAACCTGGTGAAACCATTTTGCTCGAAGCAAAAATCACCGGCCGTTTGGGAAATCTGGTTCAAGTGCAGGCGACGGCAAGAGTCGTCAGCGAGATCATTTTGACGGTGGAATTGACCTTGAGCGGTGCAAAATAATTTTAGCGCCGGGCGATATATTCGCTCAAGACCGCGCCAGTGGTGGTGCGTTTGAAATCCTTGAAGCCGCTCGCCTCCAGCGCCGAGAGGATGACCGGGGGCGGAACGCATTCCTCAATCGTGGCCCAGTAATATTCCATCAGCTTTGCAGTGGATTTGTTCCGGCGGCGCAGCCAGCCCAGGCGCGGCACCACCTTTTGCATGTAGAATCGCATCAGGTGCAACGCCAGTGTATTTTTGGGCCGCGTGATTTCCAGAATTAAAATTCTTCCGCCCGGCTTCAGCACGCGGCGGAATTCGCCAAAGAGCTTCCGCAAATCCTCGACGTGGCGCAAAGCGTAACCCATGCTCACGAAATCGAACGACGCATCCTCGCACGGCAGCGCTTCACCTTTGCCCTCCAGCAATGTCACAGGGTTGCGTTCCCGATTCTTTGCCAGCATTCCGTGGCTGGGGTCAACGCCGGTCACGTGCTTCGGGTCAACTCCGAGTTCAAGCGCGGCTTTGATCATCAGCCCCGTGCCGCTCGCGACGTCCAGCAACTTCATCCCATTTTGCAACCCGGCTTTCCGCAGGGCGTCCCGGCGATAAAACTGGTCGCTCCCAAACGACATCATGCCGCTCACCCAGTCGTAATCCGGCGCGGCCTCGTCGAACAGTTCGTTGACAAATTTCTGACGCGAAGCCGTTTCCGGATAAAACTCGGTCAATGGACGATGCGGCGAAAGCGCCGCCGCCGAATCCGTTTGAGGCTGTTCATCCATCAACTCACCTTGCCTGCAAATTCCGAGAAGTCAAACGCATTAAGCCCGCTTCCGGGCAAACGTAGCGCGCCAATCAGCGCGGGAAACCTTGCCGCGCGCGTTGGCCGAAAGTGATTCGACAAAATGCCATTCGCGCGGCAACTGCCAGGCTGGCAGGTTTTGCAGAAGAAAGTGTTTCAATTCCGTTTCCGGCTCGGCCGACACGACGACAACGACGATGATTTCCGTCCGCTCTGCATCGCGGCTCGGCGCGCCAAAAACCAGGCACTCATGCACCTGCGGATGCTTGAGCAATGCGCGTTCTACCGTTTCCGGCGAAAGCTTTCTTCCGGCCACATTAATCTGGTCGTCCAGCCTCCCGCGCAGAAAAACTGCACCATCTTCCAATTCCGCTAGGTCGCTTGTCTGAAAAATTCCGCCGCCGAGTGACTCCGAATTTTCCGGCCAGTAGGTTTCGCCAACGGCGCTGCTACGGACGATGAGGCATCCATTTTCGTGTAACGTCAGATTTACATTTTGCATTGGCGTGCCGGCGGGTGCGGCATTTGTGCGCGGAAAGTTAGTTTTGTCGTAGGCGATGCCGCCGCATTCCGATGAACCTAGAAAATTATGAATTTTGAGGCCATGAGCATTGAATATTTCCTGCTCCAGATTCACCGGCAGCGGCGCGCTGGCGGAAATGGCGAGTCGAATATTCCCGGGAATGGCATCCGCTTCATGCCACGCAAGCCACATCGCCGGGACGGCGGCGAGGGTAAGGGTTTTTTCAGTTTCAGCGGCTCGCCGGACGATTTCTGGCAACGGCGCGGGCGCGAGAATCAGCGGAATACCATGCAGCAGCAGCGGCAAAATCAAATTTGAAAATCCGTAGGAATGGGCGAGCGATATGACGCCGAGATTTGGCCTGTCTGCGCGCAGGTCCATTGTGGCGACGATGTTTTCCGCGTCGGCAGCAAGCTGTTCCGACGTGAACGCGACGAGCCGCGAATTACCGGTTGTGGCAGAAGTAATTTTGAAATGGATGCAATTTTTTGGCGTTCCGGAAAATTTCGGTGGCGATTGCCCGTGTTCGAGCGGACACGCGATTTTGTTTTCGCGCCACGCGGCAAGCAGTTGAAAAACGAATTCCGGCGAATGACCGGATGGAAAAACGATTTCGGCTTTCGCCCGGCATTTTTCGCCCTCGGAAAACAATTCGCCGAACGTCCAGCGTTTGCCGGAGGCAAAGTCGCGCAGGGCAATTTCGTTCCGGTGCTCGGCGGAAATTTTTCTCCAGCGTTTGTAAAGCATTGTCAGTTAGTCGGCGTGGTTCTAAATTCAAGCCAGCTTATTAACATGGCACCAAAAACTCCACGACGATTTGACTTTCAGCGCGACAGTTTCTCATTCGCGAACGAATTGCTTTGGGAATATCGACTCGATCTGGTGAAGGGCAAAATGAATTTTCGCCGGCGCGAGCCGAAGCCGGATTATGCGCACCGCTGTTTTGTGCTTGTGCGTGCCGCGCGACAATTTTTATTTCACGCGCGGTTTGACGAGGAGCAGAAAATTGCCGGCGATGAACTTTACATCGGACTGATCCGCAAAATTGTTTCGTGCAATCCGCGGCTGTCTGGTGAAACCGAAAATCAAATTACCATTCCGGGCTTCGCGAGCCTGCGTGAATTCAGCGCGGCTCGCGAAAGCCTGTTTAAGAACGGATGCGGAGGCGCGTGGCGATCCTACGTTTTGCGGAGTCATTGGCGGATGATATTCCCGATTTCGCGCGATCACCAAAAAAACACCGCCGCAAATCTGCTTGCAGCCATCCAGGAAAATTTTTCACCAATCGTCCATCTGGTGAAATTTCCGTCGCTGACGATCAATCACGGGATGATTTTGTTTGATGCCACGGAAATTGATGGCGGCATGGAATTTTCCGCCTACGATCCGAACGATCCACAAAAGCCCGCCATTTTGAAGTTTGACCGAGTGAAGAATGAATTTTTACTTCCGGCAAATTCCTACTGGGCGGGCGGCGGCCTGAATGTCATTGAAATTTATCGGGGTTGGTTTATGTGAATGGCTGTTTGTTTTTCGGACGCCAGAAGATTGGTCCAAAAAACGCGAGTCCGCAGAGGTTGATACCGCAGATATATCCGATTTTGTAAGGGCGGCCCGAATTGTCAGCTGCATAAATCGGCACATCCTTGCCGATGATAAGGCTCGGCAGGGCAATTGGCATCATCGCGCCGTGCAGCATTCCGTAGCCGAATCCGGAAGTTTTGTTTTTCGGGAACGCCCACGGTGACGCCCATCCGTAAAACAAGCCGACCAGGACTGTGACGAATAAAAAAACGGCGATTTTTTTGAGCCAAAACCTCCGGCGCGCGGCAGGAATTTTTGGATGGCCTGAATTTAGAGGCATTTCAAACACAGCATGATTTTCAACGATGGTTGCGTGCAAGAAGAATATCAAAAAATGAAAGCCGACGGGCGGTGGCTAAACTTCTCCCTTGAAAAGAGAAATTCAGGAAAGCACGCTGTGGTGCGGTGGAAAATTATTTTTACGATAATGACGCCAAGTCAAACGCATCTGGTCATCATCCCGAGTTACAACGCAGGAGCTAAACTATTCGAAACAGTGAAACAAGCCATGGCGAGTTGGCGGCCTGTGTGGGTAGTGATAGATGGCAGCACGGATGATAGTGCGGCGGCCTTGGCTGAATTGGGAGGGCTGGAAAACGGATTGTGCATTTTTTTTCTGGAACGCAACTCCGGCAAAGGCGAGGCCGTGTTGCACGCGTTGGTCGAGGCTCGGAGGGCGGGTTTCACCCATGCACTTGTGCTGGACGCGGACGGGCAGCATTCGACGGCACATATTTGCAGCTTCATGCAAGCATCGCAGAAAAATCCTGGCTCCATGATTTTGGGATTGCCGCAATTTGCCTCTGACGCGCCAGCGTTGCGCCGTCACGGCCGCCGAATAGGAAACTGGTGGGCCAACATGGAAACCTTCTGGGGCGGAATCGGGGATTCGCTTTTCGGCTTCCGGATTTATCCTGTTCAGGAATCAGTACACATCCTGCAAAGCACTCGCGGCGCGCGGCGCTTTGACTTCGACACGGAGCTGGCCGTGCGATTGTTTTGGGCCGGCGTGCCGCCGATCAATCTTCCCGTGCCAGTTCGATACTTCATTTCCAAAGAGGGCGGAGTTTCACATTTCCGTTATTTTAGAGACAATTGGTTGCTCATCCGGCGTCACACGGTGTTGATGCTGGAACTGTTGCCACAAATGCGGCGGGTTTGGAAGTTGCGCCAAATGGCAAGGAACGGCCGGAATGTCTTATAAAAGTCGGTGGTGAGCTGTAATCTTTGCATTCTACCGTTGTGATGGAATAAATTCAATAGATGCAGAGTCTTTCCGGTTTGCTTACACATCATCCTCTTAGCCACAAACCGCAGGGTTTTGTTCCGTGAATTCCGAGCTATTTTTAAATTTTAGGTTGCCAAAATGGGAACCGCTCTCTGCCGATCAAGGATCTTATAATTGGCGATCTGTCATTGTTGCATAAGCCAAGTGAGGCTAACTTGCTGCGATGCAAACCTTGGCAAACTTTCAAAGTCTTGGAATTTGATTCCTGAGCTTTTTGAGGCGCGAACAGAGGGACATTTCATTTATAATGTCGTGACATTGTTCAATTGCAGCGTGCTGATTGGAGGTGTGCCGCTGCCGACCATGGATGCAAACGACACGTGCAGCACGTAGGAATACTGGCCGCTGATGTCCGTCAGGTGCGCTGTTTTCGTCATTTTTCAAATTCTGTCACAATTGTTCAGAACAAAATGCACTGGCGGCATCAAGTACCTTGTTTTATTGTGCCATTGAACATTTATGAGTAACATCACACTGGTTTTAGAATCAGTTGGTCGTGGTGAAAGCAAGGCCACGGAGGAATTGTTTCCGCTGGTCTATGAAGAGTTGCGACGGATGGCGGCGGCGCGAATGGCGAACGAGGCGGCTGGACATACGTTGCAGCCGACGGCGCTGGTGCATGAAGCATGGTTGCAGTTGGTGGGCGAAGGTGAGCAGATGTGGCAGAACCGACGGCATTTTTTTGGCGCGGCGGCGGAAGCCATGCGGCGCATCCTGATAATTAATGCGCGCCGCAAATCCACGCTTAAACGTGGCGGTGACCAGCAACGTATAGACATTGGAGATTTGGAGATTACCGCAGCAACACCGGATGAACATATTCTTCTGATTAACGAGGCCTTGCAATGGCTCGAAAAAGAGGATTCGGAAAATGCCCGGATAGTGTCCCTGAAATTTTTCGGCGGCCTTACGAATGAAGAGGTGGCGGAAAGCATCGGTGTCAGCTTGCGCACCGTGAACCGTCAATGGCTCTATGCCAAAATCAAATTGTTCCGCTGGATTCGCGAGCAGAACGGATGAATCCGGAATCCCAACTGGAAGCTGCGGTTTGTTTTGTCGCGGCGAACATTTCAGATCCGAAGCTGCGGACGAAGTTTCTGGATGAGGCCTGTGCAGGCGATGTGCATC
>PKZR01000413.1 GCA_003133815.1 Limisphaerales bacterium
AGCTTTTTCAGTTGCCGCTGGCACCACGGATAGATGTCTTGTGCTGCCACTATGCCTTGCTGAAAACCTGGGAATTCTTAGATCTGGCCGCACCCTATTGGCGCTGGTATTGGGTGGATCGCCCCGGTGCCTCCATCGACCTGGGCAAAAAACATTTCGATTTAATGCCCGATCAGGTGGTTCTGATTCCGCCCAACACGCATTTTTCCGCCCACAACGATGAAGTGATCGGATTTTTGTACATCCATTTTTTCGTTGAAGCCACTTACGAACAGGCTGCGCCTGACTTGATCGTTCTGCCGCTCGCCGCCGAGCAAAGCCGCTTTATCCGGAATTTCCAGGCGCAGTTCCAGGTGCTGGAGCGGGAGGATGTATCGCCCTTGTTGTCGTTGCCGCTGGCGCTGGTGAGCCTGGCCTTGAGCCTTACTGAACGATATCACTGGACTAGTTCTCATCAGGATGTGCGGGTCATCGGTGCCATCCAGCACATCGAGTCAAACTATCCTGCGGCCGTGCCAAACAGCACCCTGGCCCGGCGGTCGGCCATGAATATGAACGCCTTCATCCGCATGTTCAAACGCGTAACCAGCCAGACGCCCCGCCAATATCTTCAGAATTTGCGCCTGAAAGAAGCCTCTTCGCTGCTACATCACAGCCAATTGAGCATTGAAGCCATTGCCGAAAAAACCGGGTTCAACGACCGGCAGCATCTCAACCTCATGTTCCGAAAAAGTTTCCGCATCACGCCGGCGCAGTTTCGGAAAAACTTTCTCAAGCTCTGACCCGTTCCGGCGTGTTTATTACTCACAAAAGTTGGCTTCTCACCTTGAAAACCTTGAGTTTAAAGGTGAAAATTATTTTAGCCACTTTACCAAACTTGTGAAAAATTTAATTGCCAACAAAACCGGCGTAGCTCAGGTTTTTCCGGCGTTCCGTTATCTAATCGCACCCTGGCTTGCAGGCCGCTGAACATGAACCTTGATCCCACGCTACTTCGCCAGTCCTGGCCACGTCCGGCATGCCTCCGGCCCATCGTCATCATCGGCGCGGGCGATATAGTGCGGGATGCGCATCTGCCGGCGTATCGCAAGGCGGGTTTGCCGGTGGCGGGTGTGTTTGACCTACAGCGCGAAGTGGCCGAGGCACGGGCGAAAGAATTTAATCTCCCGCGCGTGTTTGCTTCCGTCGGCGAGGCCGTTGCCGTCCCCAACGCCATCTTCGACCTAGGTGTTCCGCCGAAATCGCAGGAGGCCGCGCTCGAAAGCCTTCCTGACGGCGCGGCGGTGCTGTCGCAAAAGCCGATGGGCAATTCGCTCGAAATGGCCAAGCGCATCGTGGCGATTTGCGAACGAAAGCACTTGCGCGCGGCGGTGAATTTTCAGTTTCGTTTCTGCCCTTCGATTCTCGCGATTCACGATCTCGTCAAGCGCGGCGAACTTGGCGAGTTGGTGGAAATCGAGGTGCGGCTGAACGTCCAAACGCCTTGGGAAACTTTTCCCTTCCTGTATTCCGAGTCACGCGTCGAGATTCAAGTCCACACGGTGCATTATCTCGACACGATCCGGATGCTGCTTGGCGAACCGTCGCGNNGCCGCGACGATTCGTGTCGAAGGCACGGAAGGTTGTGCCATTGGGACGATTGGTGCATTGATTGATTATCCGCGTGGCCAGCCGGATCGCTTGGAAATCCTCACGCATTCGCAGAAGGAATGGACCGAAGTTCCGCTGAATGGCCGCTGGTTTCCGGACGCGTTTATCGGAACGATGTCGAATCTGCAACGCTTCGTCGGCGGTGAAGATGTCGCGCTCGTTTCGCCCGTCGCCGACGCGCTGCAAACGATGAAGCTCGTCGAAGCCTGCTACGTTTCCGACGCGCGCGGTGGCATCAATCTTGAATCCATCAAATGAACTCTGAAATAAATTACAAAGACGCTTTCGGCGACCGTTTGGAAAAATGTTATTCCGGCGCGGTCTATGACACGCTGCGCGCGATGGGTTTTCCCGATCAACTGCTGCCGCAGACCATTCGTCCGCTCGATCCCGAGCGCGTGCTGGCCGGGAAAATTTTCACCGTGAGCGGCCACGTGGACACGACGCTCGACGCCCACACGACGCTGCTCGAATGGACGAAATTGCTTTCGCGCGCGCCCGGCGGCAGCGTCGTTGTCTGCCAGCCGAACGATTCCACGCTCGCGCACATGGGCGAGCTGTCGAGCGAGACGTTCACGTATCGTGGCGTGCGCGGCTATATTGTGGACGGCGGCTGCCGCGACAGCAGTTTCATTTTGAAAATCGGTTTCCGCGTCTGGTGTCGTTACTTCACGCCGCGCGATGTCGTAGGCCGCTGGGTCGCGGACGGTTTTGGCGAACCGATTGTTATCGGCGGCGTGAAAATCCGCACTGGCGATTACGTGATGGCCGACCGCGACGGCGCGGTGATCATCCCGCAGGAAATCATCGCCGACGTGACTGACCGCGTGGAAGAAGTGTTGCGCACGGAAAACAAAGTTCGCACCGCGATTCTCAAAGGCGTTGATCCGGTTGACGCCTATTTGCAATATCGAAAATTCTAAACCATGCACGACCCAAAACTCTTGCTCCTCGATCCCGCCGACAACGTGCTCGTCGCGATTCAAACGCTGGAAGCCGGCGACACGTTGACCGTGGCCGGCCAGCGCGTGAACGTGCCGGCNNTGCACAACATGAAGAGCGATTACATCCAGACCTTCACGCTCGAAAACGGCCAAACTTTTTCCACGAAACATGATCATCACTGACCAGGCTTACCTGCGCGCCGACGGGCGCAAGGGCATTCGCAACCACATCGTTGTCGCGTATCTCGTCGAGTGCGCGCATCACGTCGCGCGCGAGATTGTTTATCCGTATCGCGAGCGCGGCGTGCATCTCATCGGTTTCGGCGGCTGCTATCCGAACGATTACGCCGCGCGCATGATGCGCACGCTTTGCACGCATCCGAACGTCGGTGGCGTGATTTTGCTTTCACTCGGCTGCGAAAGTTTCAACCGCAATTCCCTGCGCGAAGCCATCGCCGCGTCGGGCCGGCCGGTCGAAACGCTCGTCATCCAGCAAAACGGCGGCACGCGCAAAACCATCGAGCAAGGCCGCAAGCTGATGGACGACATGATCGCGAAGGTCGCGCAAGTTCCCCGCGCGCCGTTGCACATCAATGAATTCATCGTCGGCACGGTCTGCGGCGGCAGCGACGCCACCAGCGGCATCACGGCGAATCCCGGNNGCGGTGCTCGGCCACGGCAGCTTCGCGCCCGGCAACGCCGAGGGCGGACTCACCACGATGGAGGAAAAAAGCATGGGCGCTTACGCCAAAAGCGGCGCGTCGCGCATTTCCGGCCTGCTAAAACCCGGCGACATTCCGCCGCGCGGCGGCTTGTATCTGCTCGATGTCGTGCCCGACGGCGAAGTGCGTTTCGGCTTTCCGAACATCAACGACAACGCCGAGATCGCCGAGCTCATCGCTTGCGGCTCGCATGTCATTTTGTTTTCGACGGGACGCGGCTCGGTCGTCGGCTCGGCGATTTCGCCCGTCATCAAAGTCTGCGCCAATCCCGAAACCTATCGCCGCATGAGCGAGGACATGGACGTGGACGCCGGAAAAATCCTCGAAGGCCGCGCAACGCTGGATGAAGTGGGCCGCGAAATCCTTGATCTCTCACTGGCCGTCGCGCGCTGTGCGCAGACCAAATCCGAGGAACTCGGCCATCAGGAATTTGTGCTGACTTACAAATCTTTCGAGCCGATTGGCCCGTCCTGTTTGCCCAGCGTGTAAATGAATTTTCCGTTTCCCATCGTTGACGCGCACGTCCATTTTTGGAATCCCGCGAAATTGAATTATCCGTGGCTCGCCAGCATGCCGGCGCTGAACCGCGCGTTTTTGCCGGAGGATTATTCGTTGGCCACGAAGTCGGCGAACGTCGGCAAAATGATTTTTGTCGAGTGCGGCTGCGCGGCGGCGCAGAGCGTTGACGAGACAAATTGGATTTCCGAACTAGCCGCGCGCGAAACGCGACTGAAAGGAATCGTCGCGCAGGCTTCGGTTGAATTGGGGGCGCGGGTGACGGGTGAACTGGCGACGCTCGCGAAAAATCCGCTCGTCAAAGGCGTGCGCCGGAATTTGCAGGGCGAAACCGACCCCTATTTTTGTTTGCAGCCGAATTTCATCACGGGCGTTCACGAGCTGGCCAAATTCAATTTCACTTTCGACCTCTGCATTGTCCACTCGCAGTTGCCAGCGGTGACGCAGCTTGTCGCCCGATGCCCGGAAGTTTTCTTTGTCCTCGACCACTGCGCGAAGCCGGCCATTCGCGATCAAAAACTGGATCCGTGGCGGAAGCATCTCCGCGAGCTCGCCGCGCTGCCGAACGTGGCATGCAAAATTTCCGGCCTCGTCACCGAGGCGAATCCGGTGCGTTGCAGCGCGCCCGATTTGCAGCCCTATGTCCGCCACGCGCTCGATTGTTTTGGTTTCGACCGCGTGTTGTTTGGCGGCGACTGGCCGGTGTGCAATCTCGCCTCCTCCCATGAAAACTGGCTGGCCGCGCTGAAAGCCATTCTCGCCGGCGAGCCAGAAACCAATTTGAAGAAACTTTTTCAAACCAACGGCGAAAGGATTTACCGTGTTTGACCTGAAAAATAAAACCGCGCTCGTCACCGGTGGCGCATCGGGCATCGGCGCGGCCATCGCCACGATTTTTTCCGGGGCTGGTGCGAAAGTCTGGATCGCCGACCGCGACGAAGCCAACGGCAAAACGATGGCCGAAAAAATTGGCGGAAGTTTTCTGTCGCTGGATGTCGCGAGCGAGGCGGATTGTTCGCGTGCAGCGCAGTCTATTGGCGCGCTAGATGTGCTCGCAAACGTCGCGGGCATCGGCCACGTCGGCACGTTGCTCAACACAAACGCGGCGGACATGGACAAGCTTTTTGCCGTGAACGTGCGCGGCATTTTCAACTGCTGCAAAGTTTTTGTGCCAGCGATGCTCGAACGCAAATCCGGCAGCGTGATCAACATGGCGTCCATCGCCGGCGTCATCGCCGTGCGCGAGCGGCTGGCTTACACGACGACGAAATTTGCCGTCGTCGGCCTGACCAAGGCGCTTGCGCTGGATCATTCGCACACGGGCGTGCGTTTCAATTGCATTTGTCCCGGCCGCGTAGAAACGCCGTTCGTGCTCGCGCGGCTGAAGGAATATCCCGATCCCGAAAAAGCGTATCGCGACATGGCCTCGACGCAACTCAACGGCCGGATGGCCAAACCCGAGGAGGTCGCCGCCGCCGCGCTGTATCTCGCGGCGGATGCGAGCGAAATGGTCACGGGCAGCACGTTGATGCTCGACGGCGGCTGGAGCGCGGGAAAATAATTTTACGAAATGAAAATCATTCGCTATCAGGACAAAAATGGAAACATCAGCCACGCCGCACAGCAAGCCGACGGCGCGGCGCTGAAATTGGCCGGCGACATTTTCCACTCGCCACAAGTCACCGCCGAAAAGGCTGACGTTGCCAAACTGCTCGCGCCCGTCGTGCCGAGTTCCATCATTTGCATCGGCTTGAATTATCGTCGGCACGCGGAGGAGACCGGCGCTAAATTTCCCGAGCAGCCGGTGGTTTTTTTCAAGGGCATCAACACGCTGTCGAATCCTGACGAACCGATCCAGATTCCGCAATTCATGCGCAGCGACGAGGTGGATTACGAATGCGAACTCGCCGTCGTCATCGGCAAACCCTGCAAAAATGTTTCGCGCGCGAACGCTTTGGATTTCGTCCTCGGCTACACTTGTTGCAACGACGTCAGCGCGCGCGACTGGCAGATCAAGCGCAGCGGCGGCCAGTGGTGTCGCGGCAAAAGTTTCGACACATTCAGCCCGCTCGGACCGTGCCTCGTCACGCGCGATGAAATTCCGAATCCGAATACCTTGAAAATTTCCACCGTGCTGAACCGCCAGGTGATGCAGGACTGGAACACGAACGACATGATTTTTGATGTGCCGACGCTCATCGAATTTTTGAGCGGCAGCACGACGCTGTTGCCCGGCACGGTGATTCTGACCGGCACACCGCACGGCGTCGGCATGGCGCAAAAGCCGCCGCGCTGGCTGCGCCCCGGCGACCGCGTGGACATCGAGGTCGAAAAAATCGGCACACTCAGCAACCCGGTTGCGAACGAAAAAATCTGAAACCAATATTAACTGAATTTATTTATGCCCGACTCTCACACCGAGTGGAAAAATGACGCCGAGCTGTTTCGGCTGATGAAGGACGTTCTCTACACGCCGGTGGTCGGCGACATCCTCGACGGCCTCGGCTGCTGCCACCAATTTCTGCCGCAGCCGGTCCAGCCCGCGCTCGACACGATGAAAGTCGCCGGTCGCGCGATGCCGGTGGTGATGATCGACGTGCATGGCCCGCAGAAAAAACCGTTCGGCCTGCTGACCGAGGCGCTCGACCAGCTCGAACCCGGCGAAATTTATGTCGCGTCCGGCGGCGACATGCG
>PKZR01000243.1 GCA_003133815.1 Limisphaerales bacterium
CACGACCGCGCGTGGGAACTCTTCGCGCTGCTCAATCCCATTCATCACGGCGCGACGCCCGCACAAATCGCCACCTATAAAGTCGAGCCTTACGTCGTAGCCGCCGATGTCTATGCCGTCGCGCCGCACATCGGCCGGGGCGGCTGGACGTGGTATACTGGTTCCGCCGGCTGGATGTATCGGCTGCTGATGGAAACCCTGCTGGGCGTGAACCGCGAAGGCGATCAACTGCGCCTGACTCCCCGGCTGCCGACAAGTTGGCCGTCCTATAAAATCCATTACCGCTTCCGCCAAACAATTTATCATATCACGATCAGCCGTCTGCCGGCCGATGCTGCCGCGGAGAATCAACTCTTTCTTGACGGTGAAAAGCTGACGATGAAAACCGTTCCGTTGGTGGATGACCAGCGCGAGCATTTCGTCGAATTGAAAGTCTGGACTCAAAAATGCAAGAAATGAAACGTGAGCGGTGTAGGGATAAGACGTCGGAATCGAAACGGAATTACAGCCAGCTTTGGCAGCTGTTTTGCGGGCGTAGCGGGGGACGGATTAAGATTTGGGCCGTGCGCGAAATGTCTGCCACACCGAGGAAACCAGACCTGCACCTTTGACAATGGTTTTCAGCCAAGAAGGTTTTTCAGCGGCGGTCTCAGGCTCCTTTTTGTGCCGGAGGGTGGCGAGACCGGCAATCAATGTTGCGGCGGCGGTTGCCAGCGAACTGACCGTGCTCACCTGATTTGCAAACGAATGGACTTTGTCCGATATCGTCTGTAATTCCTGAACAAGTTGCGCGCGGTTCAGTTCGCTTTCCGCGATCAAAAGTTTTTTACGCGATGCGAGCGGATTCATGCGATGATTTTTTCCAGACATTCGCGGTCTTTTCGCAGTTGATCAAGCGTGGCGGAAAGCATCTGCCAGTTGCGCAGCAGTCCGATGAGCCGACGATAAAGATAAATTCCTGCGGCGACGTAAAGTGCGGTCAATATCAGAAGCACGGCTACGGGCGACCAGAACCAAAGCAAAATTACAATAGCCGTCGTGAGCGTGAGACTCGCTATCAGGCCAAACGCAGCTACGCCAAGTGCCAGAAGAAACGCGAGCAGGCGACGCTCGTGCTCCTCCTGCACTTCCACCGCCAGCAGTTCGAGGCGGTTTTCGCCGATGGTCAGCAGCCGCCGCGCGAAATGTTTCGAGGTTGCGGCCAGTTGCCTGAAGCTGACGGTGGATGTTTCCATGATGTGATCAGTCGCGGCTGGAGCAGCGGCGGGCGAGCATAAACCCGATGATTGCGCCAACACCGACGCCGATGGCGATGGCCTGATACGGATTCTCGCGGATGGTCTGGTCGGTGACCTTGGCACCGGCGACCGCCTTGTCGCGGACGTTGCCGGCGATTTCCTTGGCGCGTTCCAGCGCGGAGGCGAGACGGTTGCGGGCAGCCCCGACTTTTTCACCGGCCACGTCGGCGGTGGCGGCCATCAACGCTCGCGCGTCTTCGGCCAGTGATCCAATGTCGTTGTGGGTTGCGTGTGTTTCTTTGTTCATATTTTCTTTTTTTTGTTTGTTTCTTTGTTTGACGGTAAATTTTCCTTGGCGGCAAGGTGATCCCCAGACCTGGCTTCGGTAAAGCGGTCGTTTATCAACGGCAAATTTTCCGCGTCGGACAGGTGAGCGGCTGCCGGCGAACTGGCCACATGCAAAACCGAATTTCTTCCGCCAAACGGATTCGCCACGGTCTCGCGCGCCGCCGGATCAGGAATCCATTTGCCGTCCACGACGAGGCAGTATTCGTAGGTGCCGGGCGCGAGGGCGGTTTCCTTCCACCAGTTGCCGACACCGGAGGAATGCAACGCCTTGGCTTCGGGCTGCCAATGGTTGAATGTTCCCGCGATGCAGACGGTCCTGGCTGTCGGGTCGGTGAATTCAAAGCGAACGGGGGTCAGTTTAAGGCCGGCATTCTGTGCGTTGTCATGATTGTTATTATGTTTCATGGCTTTATGTGGGACGACCTATTGGTTGGAAGTAATTTTAACCGGTTCGACAATCCCGTTGGTATTATAGAAAGGTTGCACGTTATAGGCCCGATATACTCCGCCGACATAAGTTGGCTGGCCGAAATCAGGCCATTGATCCGCCTTGAAATGCGGCGCGTCACCGATGGCCTTTTTCGAAGCGTCCAGCACCAGGATTTCGTGATCCGAAGTGTTTTGATCCACCAAACCGTTGTCAGGTGAGGAAGCAGAGGAATGAGCCACCTGAACGCCATTTTGATCCTCGGTGTGCGGCAAATTCATGGGGCTGAAAGATGATTCCGTGCCGCGGTTGAGCATGTCCTTTACCTCGGTGAATCGGAGAGCTGTCGGCGGAATGGGGCTTAACTCGCCGTCCATGCCAAGGAATCCGCCGGTTGAAATGATGACGGCAACAATGCGGCCCGTGGGAAAGTCTATCAGCAGATTTTCTACCTTGCCGAGTTTCTCGCCCTGCAGGTTGTTCACTGTCATGCCCATGAGGCTGCTTGCCTTCTCGGCATCACCCGCCACGAGCGTACCGTTCACCTTGCGGGCTTTTTCCTTTCCCTCTGCCTGGTTTGTCAGGGTCTCATTGCGGAGCAATGTCCTGGTGAGCCATCCATCCGAATTTGTAATCGGAATGTTGTTGCTGGAGGAAACAAAGGAGGGCAGGCCGCCGTAATAAACGTAGACTTCATCTTCCCGGTTGGTCTGCGTCCCTTCGTTCCACGTCCCGGGTTCAAATGTGGGGGCCATCTTGAGTTTCTCCCTGTTGGCGTGAAGTTCCAGGATGTTGTCAGCGGCATTGTGACGAAAGGCCCGCGGCGGCGCTGCCGTCATCAGGCCGTGAATGCCGGAATATTCACCGGTGGAAAGGATCAACTGCACAATCCGCCCGTGTTCCACATCCACCACGAGGTCTTGCACGGTGCCGATGGTCTCGCCTTGATAATTTTTGACCGTCATCCCGATGACATCGCTGGATTTAAGCGCGTCATTCAACTTGTCCACCCGTACCTCCGTGTTGTCCTGACGGACGTCTCCGGGTTGATCTGTTGGAGGATAGTTTGTTTTGTCCTGGGCCAGCGCGGTGAATGCCATGACTGAGGCCGCTGATGTGCTGATGATGATTTGATATTTCCGTTTCATATGGTTTTTTTGTTAAATTTCTTCGTTGTGTAAAGAGATGTTCGCTCTATTGAGGTTGATAATAGGAAGACAGCCGGGTGAATAAAATGGGGTGTTACCCGCATACGCTTTTTGCCCGAATTCTTTCTGCGCGAACACTGCGCATGGCAAAATGGATTCAAAGCCGAATCCAGGCCGGCCTCAACACAATCCTGATGGGGTAATCACCTTATAGCCGAGAAATTTTTTCTGCCTATAGTGACTGTCATGGAAGTTAAAAGCTTGTCACAAGTTGTTGAGCCGGGCAGCCCTCCCCTTCAAAGCCGGACAAATCTGCCTCATCGAATTCTCGTGGTGGAGGATGACCAGCGTATTCGCGAACTTGGCACTGAATTCCTGATCCGCTCAGGCTACGAGGTGGATTCCGCCATTGATGGCGCAGCCGCCTGGGAGGCGCTCAATGAAGACTACTTCGATCTGATGATCACCGACAACACCATGCCCAGGCTGACCGGCATTGATCTGCTAAAGAAAATGCGTGCCGCGCGCATGGCATTGCCGGTCATCATGGCCACGGGAGTTTTGCCGGAGGAGGAATTCGAACGTTACCCATGGCTCCAACCCGCCGCCACGCTGCTCAAGCCTTATACCGCCAATGAATTGCTCGTCAAAGTGAGAAATGTTTTGAACGGGATTTAGTCCGCTCCCGCCGCTGGCGGCGCTCCCCAAGGATCGCAGCGCGCCGACCTCACCCGCCAACTACGGCACCACCACGACAACCGGCGGAGAACTTTCCTGGCTCTCGCCCGTCGAGTTGCGCGCGGTCACGGTCACACTGACCTTGGTGCCCGACACCAACCCGGTGAACGTCGCCTCAGGGTCCGTCGTCAACAACTCCGTAATATCCGAACCATCCGCAGCATTTCTTACAATGAACCGGAAGCCGTCCGCACGGCGTGAATCACCGCTATGCGCATACAACGCCTGCGATCCCGCCGCCCCGGGCGTGACCGTGAGATTCTGCGGCACATCCGGCCCCGCCGTGTGGCCCGGCAGGTCAAAGCCGAACGCCAGCCAGCGCGGATCGTTGTCGTCCAGCAACTGGCCCAACTCGGATTGCAATCCTATTGCCCGCGCCCGGCCCGCATCTATGCCATCCTGCAAATTCGACTGCGCCGTTCCCGCGTCCGTGTTGGCCTGGTTGCTCGCCTTTTGCGCCGCCACGATGGCATCCGACGACGCCTTGCACGCCGCCGCCGTGCAGTCAATCCCGTTGACATTCTTCACTTCATGCGACGGGTTGTTTGCATAATAGCCGCTCAACAGGAGCAGCAACGACTGCGGATGNNCGGCACCGCGAGCGAACCGGAAACGAACCCCGCCTCGTTCCATGCGCTGTTCCACTGCTTGCCCAGCACCGGCTTGAGCGACGCGATGCACGTCGTCGCCAGAGCGCGACCGTTTGCCTCGGCGATGGCGAGGTTGGTGGACATGCGCGTCTTGTTGGCCTTGGCCGTGTTCCACAGCGTCTTCAAACCCGGCACGGCGGGCGGCACACCGCCGGGACCGGCAGGCGTGCCGATGAGCGCCGTCAAATCCGCGCGGATGTCCGGCTCCGTGTTTTGTTTGAGTTTGATGTCCGCGCCGTATTTGGCCGCACCGTCGGCGGCGTTCTCCAGCAACTGCACCAGCGCATCGAAGTATTCAGGAATTTTCATGATTTTTTTCTTTCGTTGAGTTGCGGGCCGCCCGCCCGGAACGAAGACTGCGGGTCAAAGCACCGGGCGGATGCAGCCACGCGCGCCATCTAAATCCTTTGGCATTCCAAATTCCACGCAACAATAGTTACACTTTTCGCAACCGGCCGGCCATTGCGCCGTCCGCTGCTCCGCCAGCGCCAGCAATTCGCTGCCTTTCAGTCCGAACGCCTTGGCGATCCGCTCTGCGGTTTCCACGGAGGCCAGCCGCTCATTGGATTCGAGGAAGATGAGACCCTGCCGCGAGAGGCCGCAGGCGTCGGACAACTGGCCCCAGGACCAGCCGCGTTGTTCGCGCAATTCCCGGATGATGCCGCCCAGCGCGTAACTGTTCGGCTCCCGGATGCTACGTCGTAGCTTTGATGCTTTTGCCGCCATAAACCTTGTCCCGAAGATGTGACGCGAGCGTGCCACTCCCGCCAATTCTCGTCCAACAGATTTTGCGGCAAATTCAGCCAACTCGTCATTGCCGACGCCATCCGCTTGTTTCAAACTCCGCGCATGGCAAAGAAATCAGAAGCCAAAGATGTAGCGTCGAGCCTGCGGCTCGACAAATCCGGCCAGAGGCCGCACACTACCCGGCGTTTGCACCTGCCGGAAAGCGAACTGCTCTGGAAATGGGGAGCGCGGGCGTCCCGCCTGCCGTGTTCGGCATCGCGCCGAACTCCTTGCGGAGTGCCACCAATTCCCGCCGCCATTCCATCCGGCGGGACGCCTGACGGTGCAACCGGGACGGTCGCGCTCCCCGTCCACTTGAAAATCCATTCACCGGCAAATCTGTCTTAAATGGCTGGTTTTGAACGGGCAGGACGCGTTCCGGCCCTGATTTTGCCTCCTAAAAACTGCCGACGACCGCGTCGTGCCCACCCAAAAACTCCTTTTGGAAGGCGACGACCGCGTCGTGCAATCCTCCAAGCTCCTTAAAACAGGCGACGACGACGTCGTGCTCATGTAAAAACTCCTTTTGACAGGTGGCGACCGCGTCGTGCCCGCCCAAAAGCTCCTTTTGGGAGGCGACGACCGGGTAATGCAAGCCTCCAGACTCCTTAAAACAGGTGGCGACGTCGTCGTGCTCGTCCAAAAGCTCTTTTTATGAGGCGACGACCGCGTCGTGCAATCTCCCAAGCTCCTTAAATCAGGTGGCGACCGCGTCGTGCTCATCTAAAAAGTTCCTGCCTGGGACTAATGACCCTTCTTCCTGGGCGCCGGGGGACTTGTGTTTTCCTTTACCACGGCGATCATCTCCTCCATGCCTTCCTTGATCTCGTTGACCTGCGGATGGACCTCCTTGATGAGGTCGTGCTCGATCTTGGAAAGCTTTTCAATCCGCCTGCCCTGCTCGCGCAACTGGTCCAGGAGGAAGTTCTGCTTGATTGAAATCCGGCGCATCCACCAGAAACAGACACCCCAGCAGACGGTGCCGGCCAGGGTCATCCAGAAGGCGAGAATATTTGTGTTCATTGTTGCAGGGCCGGGGCCGCGCCCCAATAGGTTCGCTCTTCCGTCATCATTTCCGGCCACCGGCCGGACGCCGCAACGGTTCAGACAATGGTCAACTGGACGCTGTTCTCGATGATGCCCGCGCTGATGGCGTAGCGGGTGAGGCCGGCGGTGTCGTGGATGTCCAGCTTCTCCATGAGATGCTCGCGGTGCTTCTCGACGGTCTTGATGCCGATGCCGAGTTCCGACGCGGTCTCTTTGTTTGCCTTGCCCTCGGCGATGAGCTGCAGCACCTCCATCTCGCGCGAGGTGAGTTCGGATATTTTCTTTTTGAGCACTCCCGTGCGGTCGAACGATTTTGGATAGATGCGGTCCTGACGCCTGGAAATTGAGGGGCTGAAAAATGTCTTCCCTTTTTGCACTTCGCGGATGGCGCGGCACACCTCGTGGGCGGAGGTCTGCTTGAGCAGGAACCCCATCGCGCCGGAGTCGGTGGCGTTTTTGACATAGGCGTCGTCGCAGTGCGCGGAGAGCATGATCACCTTGGTGGTGGGGACGGCCTTGAGAACCTGCCGCGTGGCCTCCAGTCCGTTGAGCAGCGGCATGGCGATGTCCATCAGCACGACTTCGGGATGGAATTTTTTGACGAGGGCGACGGCGGCGCGGCCGTCCTGCGCCTCGCCGACGATTTCAAAATCGTCCTCGAGTTCGAGCATCTTGCGGAAACCTTCGCGCACGATCATGTGGTCTTCGGCGAGCAGGACGGTGGTTCTTTTCATGGGCATTCCAAGGTGGATTGTTTACCGGATTTGTGAAGCATTTTTTTTTGCACGGTGGCGAATGGGATTTCCACCTGGATGGTGGTGCCTTGGCCGGGCGCGGATTCCACGCAGAAGGTGCCGCCTACCATCTCGACGCGTTCCCTCATGCCAAGTAATCCCAGGCGCTGGCTCCCCTTGGAATTCAAAATGCGTTCGACGTGAAAGGATTTGCCGTCGTCCTTGATTTTCATGCCGATGCCATGCGCCAGTTTCTCGATGCTCACATCGGCCCGGCTGGCGTGCGCGTGGCGGGACACGTTGTTGAGCGCCTCCTGCGCCACGCGGTAGAGGATGGTCCGCTTGGCGATGTCCAGTTGTTCCACCCCCGCAAAGGCCGTCAGGTGGACGTGCAGGTGCGTCCGCTTGGAAAACAGTTTCACGAACGAATGCAGCGCGGGAATCAGGCCGAGGTCGTCCAGCACCGCCGGGCGCAGTTCGCGGGCGAATTCGTGCACGATGTTCACGGATTTTTCCACGAGACGCTGCGTGCGGGCGATATCGCGGTCGAGGTGCCGCGTGTTGAGGGCAGCCTCCTTTTTCAAGGCGGCCAGCCGGACATTGATGCCGGTCAAAGTCTGGGCGATGACATCATGGAGTTCGCGGCTGATGCGTTTCCGCTCGTCCTCCTGCGCGAGCAGAATCTGGCGGGACAACTGCCGCAACTGTTCCTGCATGGCATCCGATTTTCCCAGCAGTTGGGAGTAATGGCGTTCGCTCTTTTTGAGCGCCACCTCCACCGCCTTGCGCTGGGCGATCTCCAGAACCAATTCCTGGTTCGAGATGGCCAGCACCTCGTTGCGGCGCCGGGCTTCCGCCGCCGTCTTGCGTTCGGTGATGTCGTAAAAACAATTGATGGCACCCGTGATCTCTCCGCGATGGTTTTTCAACGGGCGGATGTTCACGATGCAGGTCAGCCGCGTGCCGTTGGGTTGTTCAAGGACAACTTCCTGATCCAAGGCCTGCGCGATTTTGCCGCGCAACACGCCAGCCATGGGGCAATCCTCGTGGCGCAGCACGCTGCCGTCGGGACGGAACATCTTGAACGAGCCGCAAAAACGTTCGCTGGCTTCTCCGATGACCGGCTTGCGCCCCCAGAGTTCGGCGGCGCGGGCGTTGAAATTCTGAATCGCGCCTGAAGCATCGCAGGCATAAACCGCCACCGGCCCCAGGTCGAACAAGATGCGATAGCGCTCTTCGCTCGCGCGCAACGCGGTTTCCGCCGCCTTTCGTTCCGTGATGTCGCGGATGTTGCATTGGATGATGGGATGGCCGTCTTCCTGATAAAGATTGGCCACCACTTCGACTTCCTGATGCCGGCCGCCCCGGCTTTCGAGCGGCAGATCCTCGTAGCGGACTTCGTGCTGCCGTTTGAGCTTGCGGAACATTTCCCGGCTCGCGACCTCATCCTTGAGCAGGCCGATCTGAAACAGCTCCTTGCCGACGAGCTGGTCGTGCGGATAGCCGAGCAGCTTGGTCATGAACGGGTTGGCATCCACGATTTTGCGCGTGCTTGGATCAACGAGCAGGACACCGTCGTGCGCCGTTTCAAAGAGACGGCGGTAGCGGATTTCGCTCGCACGAAACGCATCCACGCTCTTCAGCCGTTCATCGGCGGAAGTGAGCCTGCGTTTCGTTTTGAATTTCGTCTTCATGGCAGTGGGCACAAGGCGTGGGTTAAGGCGATGCGGACGCGCCGTCCGGCGATTCGCGTTGGTAGCCAATCTCACGCGCGACCCGGCGCACGGACTGGGCCGACTTTAACACCAACCGCTGGGTGCTGGCGATTTCTTCCTTGAACCCATTGGTGCTGTTCCTGGCATGTTGTTTCAACGAAAGGAGGCGGACATTGATGCCGAGCAAAGTCTGGGCGATCTCATCCTGAAGCTCGCGGCTGATGCTCTTGCGTTCATCCTCCTGCGCCACCATCACGCGATGCGTCAACTGACGCAGACGTTTCTGGAGTTGGAGCGATTCTTCGAGTGATTTCTTGTGATCCTCGCCGCACTTCGCAGCGGCGGCATCCATGACCTTGCGCCGGGCGACGCCGTGCTGCAATCGACGTTGCGAGGCGGCCAGCTCCTCTGTGCGCCGGTCCAGCGATTCCTTGATCCGGCTCATATCCGCCTTGCCCTGCCGCGTGGCGCGATGTGTTTCCTCAATGGGAATGTTGGCTGCGGTAAAAAAAACTGTGGCTAGCTTGGTGAAGCCATTCTTAATGTTGGATAATTCAAAAGTGGCGAGCGCCTGCTCGTGAATCCGTGCCAGATCCAGCGTCTCCAGCCCAAGGCCAACTGCCCGGCGTCCGAGCCCCAGTGCCGGCGACAAGCTTGCCTGCGGGCCTTGCTTCAGGTGTTTGCCCAAAGCCGCCGCATAGCGCCGTGACAATCCTGTCAGTTTTTTTTCCATGGTGTCGTGCTGGATTCGCCGAGGCCGTGCGGAAAGTTTTTTCTTTCAATATAAATCACTGCCCACGCCAGCATCCACCGAATCCTTTGATTCGTATATGGGGTGAAACCCTACCCCGGTTAAAATTTTGAAAGCCCGGTGAACACAGGAGGAAAAGCGTTCGCCGGGTGATGCCGGTCCGAACAAAATTTATTTCGTCCGGGCTGTGCAAATTCATGTCCGCCGACAACCGATGAAATTACTTGCCCCGATATTTCAACGGGTTGCAAATCCGGTCAATACGTTCGGCTTCACGTTTGTCTATGACGGTCTTCTGCTGCCTGCGATTCACGGCCTTCACGATTTCCTGGGGCAACTGGCAAACTTGCCTGACCAGTTGCACGAAAGTCATCCAGACGAGTTTCAGCGTGTTCATGCTGCGGATCGGTTGCGGCTAGGCTTTGGGCCCGGCCAGTCAGACGCTCTTGGGTTTCACGAGCAGCAACATGATGCCGCCGACGAGCATGAACGCACCTGCGACGGGCGGAATGAAATGATTGTCCGTGGTGGCAATGTGCATCCCCAGGAAATTAATTTCCTTTCCCGAAGTCGTGAAGCTCAAGCCCGAATAGGCGAGCACCACAATTCCCAGGACGACCAGAACGGCTGCGATGATGGTTTTCATGTTCAAGCTGTTTGATGGTTTATTTTTTCAAAGCACCGGTTTCCTTCCGGAGATAACCCGGAGCAAAACGGCGATGATGGCGAGGACGAGCAGGATGTGAATCAAACCGCCCGCCGTGCCGGTGATGAGCCCGAGCACCCACAGGATGATCAGGATTATTGCAATGGTGTATAACATAAAATTTCTTCCAGCCGGTTTTGTCGGCTGGCACGCCATCGCGCCAGCCGGCAATCCGTTGGCGGCTTAATTGGATGCCACGGGCACCGCGACGGTCATGTTGTTGACCACGCTGGTCACGCCGTTGATGTCGGTGGCGAGCTTAGTGACGAGGCTTTTTTCAGCGTCGTTCTTGGCGATGCCGGTCAATGTGACAACGCCGTCCGCCGTCGTGACTCCGGTGTGCAGGGCGCTGGTCGAGCTGTGCGAGAACAACGACGATTTGACTTCCGCCGTGATGGACGCGTCGTCAACCTTGTCGCCGGCGGTCGAGTCGGGAGCGACTGCGGTTGCGGCAACCGTCATGTTATTCTGGACATCTTTCACGTTGTCAATGTCCTTGGCGTATTCGGTGGTAAGCTCCTTTTGCGCCATGCTGGTCGCCTCGCCCTGCAAGGTCACGACGCCATCCTTCGTATAAACGGAGGTCGCACTCGCACTCACGTTGCGATGGAATAACAGCGCGGTTTTCACCTTCATGGTGATCCATGCGTCTGAATGTTCAGCCGGCTGTTCGCCGGTGACGACGAGCTGGTTGTCCACACTCCTGACGCCGGGCAGGCTCGCCACGGTGTTTTCGGCCAGGGATTTGTGAGACGCCTCGGAGACCGTGCCGGTCAGAGTAACGACGCCGTCCTTGGAATCGGTCGTGATGGAATCATCTTTGAGCGTGGTTTTGAATGTGAAGGACGCTGCTGCGGACGACTCGATACGGCTGTCCGTGCTGGCGGCGCGCAGCGGCGCGCTGGTAATTAACATTGTGCTCACTACTGCCGCGAGCGTTAGGGGGAACATGGATTTCATTTTAATTCTTTCGGTTGTTACGTTGTTGGTTTTTGACACTGGACACACAATGATGCATGCGCCGAATTCAGACCATGGGGTGTAACCCTACCGTACCCTTGATGATGCAAATTAAAAGCAAGGCTTTGTAATCAATTTAGTTGCCGTTATGGCAATGAAAGCGGACAGGCTGGCGGAAGGGGTGGGATTCGAACCCACGGTAGCCTTGCGACTACTCCTGATTTCGAGTCAGGTGCCTTTAACCACTCAGCCACCCTTCCAGCCGGAGGCCAGTGATTAAACCATTAAAAACCAGCGCGGTAAATCTTAATTAGGTGAACAACCCGCGTTTGACTATTCCGGTCAAATTTACTACCGTCGTATTCCTAATAATAAATAAATCAAACCTGAAAATTTATGGCCTCTAAATCTGAGAAACCCGCCGAAAAATCTACTGTTGAAACAAAGTCCTCCACGTCGCACACACGCGAACTAGAAGCCGCCATTTCCAGTATCCACAAAAGCTATGGAGAGGGTGCAATCATGCGTCTGGGTGATGCACAGTCAAAGGTCAAGATCGGCGTCATCCCGACCGGGGCGCTCGCGCTCGACCTCGCACTGGGCGTCGGCGGCATTCCACGTGGCCGAGTTGTGGAAATTTTCGGGCCGGAATCTTCCGGCAAAACTACTTTGATGTTGCACGTTATTGCAAATGCGCAAAAGGCAGGCGGCCTTGCGGCGTTCATTGACGCGGAACATGCCTTGGATCCGGCATACGCAAAAAAACTCGGCGTTAATTTGGACGATTTACTCGTTTCGCAGCCTGATTCCGGCGAAGAGGCGTTGACGATTTGCGAGACACTCGCCCGATCGAATGCACTGGATGTCATCGTGATTGATTCCGTCGCTGCGCTCGTGCCAAAAGCCGAACTCGAAGGCGAAATGGGCATGGCCACGATGGGAATGCAGGCACGATTGATGAGCCAGGCGTTGCGCAAGCTCACCGCGATTTTGAACAAGTCCAAGACCACCTGCGTTTTCACAAATCAATTGCGCGAAAAAGTTGGCGTCATGTTCGGCAGCCCGGAAACGACGACCGGCGGCAAGGCGCTGAAATTTTATGCGAGTGTCCGACTCGACATCCGCCGCAAAGATACGCTCAAGGACGCCGCCGGCAATGCCATTGGCAATCACGTCCGCGTAAAAGTTGTTAAGAACAAAGTTGCGCCGCCGTTCGTCGAAGCGGAGTTCGACATTATCTATAATCACGGCATCAACAAAGAAGGTTGCATACTCGAAGTGGGTATCGCTGACGGCGTCGTGGATAAAAAAGGTGCATGGCTGCAATTCGAAGGTGAAATGATCGGGCAAGGCAAGGAAGCCGCGCAAAACGCGATGGCAGAAAAACCCGCGTTGGCCATGAAAATCGTTGAGGCAATCTTGGCGAAACGCAATGTGACCCCGTCGGAATAATTTGCCCTGCGCTGTTGGATGTGGCAGTATTTAGCCATGAGCAAGCCAAAAATTGTTGCATATCTGAAACCAAGCTGCGGCTGGAGCCAGGGCGTCCGTGCGGTTTTGCGCAAATACGATCTGCCGTTTGAGGACCGCGATATCATCAACGACCCTTTACAGCGCCAGGAAATGATTGAGAAAAGCGGCCAAATGATGAGTCCCTGTGTCGAGATCAATGGGCATATGTTACCCGACATCAGCGGCGAGGAAGTCGAAGCATGGATGCTTGCCAACAGAGTCGTGACGCAGAATGACCGCACCCCCGACGCGCCGATCAATCAGCCTTGCGCCCACGAAATGCCGCAAAGTTCACCGCTGAATTTTGCCGCACGCCGTTAAAAAATCACTCTGTTTAGACAAGCCGCGTGGAGCAATCCGCGCGGCTTGTTTGTTTTGTGCTACACAGTTAAATTCCCTTTATGCAAATCGTTTGTTCCATCGCAGCGATGCAACGACTCGCCAAAAAGTGGCGGCGCGCTGGCACGCGAATCGGCTTTGTGCCGACAATGGGCTATCTGCACGCCGGCCATTTGAGCCTTGTAAAAAGTGCGCGGAAGGCCGTCGGCAACAACGGCAAAGTGGTCGTGAGCATTTATGTCAATCCGACCCAGTTCGCACCGACGGAAGACCTCGCAAATTATCCGCGCGACTTGCAGCGAGATTTAAAACTCTGCCGCGAAGCGGGCGTGGATGCGGTGTTCACACCTAAGGATGCCGAAATGTATGCCGGCAGGGCAGCAGCCAATTACAGCACCTATGTCGTCGAGGAAAATTTGTCGTTTCCGATGGAAGGCATTACGCGACCGACTCATTTTCGCGGCGTCACGACGGTGGTGGCGAAGCTGTTCAACCTTGTGCTGCCGGACGTGTCAATCTTCGGGCAGAAAGATTTTCAGCAAACAGCGGTCATCAAACGCATGGTGGCAGATTTGAATTTTCCATTGAAAATCATCATCGCGCCGACATTGCGCGAAACGGACGGCTTGGCCATGAGTTCGCGCAACAAATATCTTGTCGGCGATTTACGGCATCAGGCAACCGTTCTTTGGAGTTCGATTCAAACGGCGCAAGCGATTGTTAAAAAAATGAAATCTGTTTCAGCAGCAAAATTGAAGGCAGATTTGAAAAAGTTTATTGAAAGCGAACCTGACGCGCGATTGGATTATATTGAGTTTTTCGAGCCGGACACATTGTCGCCGGTCTCAAAAGTTTCGAGCGGAGCGCAGATGGCGCTGGCGGTTTCAATCGGCAAAACGCGACTCATTGACAACGCGCAACTTTGACATGAAACAATTCGACTACCTCGTTCTCGGCAGCGGCATCGCCGGCTTGACGTTTGCATTGTCGGTTGCGCCGCGTGGTCGTGTGGCCATCGTTACTAAAAAAGATCGCGCGGAGTCGAACACCAATTATGCGCAAGGAGGCATCGCGTCGGTGACGAGCAAGGAGGATTCATTCGAGCTGCATGTGCGCGACACGCTTACATCGGGTGCGGGACTGTGCAAAGAAAAAGTCGTCCGAACGATTGTTGAGGAAGGTCCGGCGCGGATTCAGGAATTGATCAATCTGGGAATGAAATTTTCCGAGCGCGACGCTCCCAATGAAGATGGCGGAAAGGAGCTTGATCTTGGCCGCGAAGGCGGCCATTCCAAACGGCGCATCCTCCATGCAAAGGACGTGACCGGTCATGAAATCGAAAGCGCGCTGCTCAATGCGATTTCACGGCAGCCAAATATTTCAATTTTTGAAAATCATCTGGCTATTGATTTGATCACGAGCCGGAAAGTCGGCTTAAAAGACGGCAATCGCTGTCTCGGTGCTTATGTTTTTGACAAAAACAATTCCCGAGTGGAAACGTTTTCCGCATCGGTGACGCTGCTGGCTACGGGAGGCTGTGGAAAAGTTTACCTTTACACGACGAATCCCGACATTGCAACGGGCGACGGCGTGGCGATGGCATATCGCGCGGGTGCCAGCATCGCGAACATGGAATTCGTACAATTTCATCCGACATGCCTTTATCATCCGAAGGCAAAATCATTTTTGATTTCCGAGGCTGTTCGAGGTGAAGGCGGCGTTTTGAAATCGCTCGACGGACGCGAGTTTATGGACGGCTGTCACGCGATGAAATCGCTCGCACCACGCGACATTGTGGCACGGGCGATTGACAGCGAGATGAAAAAATCTGGCGCGGACTGCGTGCTTCTGGACATCACACATAAGCCGGCGAAATTTATCATCGAACGATTTCCGAACATTTACCAGACGTGCCTGCGTTATGGCATCGACATCACGAAGGAGCCAATACCCGTCGTGCCGGCGGCGCATTATCAATGTGGTGGCGTGGTCACGAATGTCGATGGCGAGACGGACATCTCAGGACTTTTTGCCGTCGGCGAAGTCGCCTGTACCGGCTTGCACGGCGCAAACAGGCTCGCAAGCAATTCGCTTTTGGAAGCGTTGGTCTGCGCACACCGTGCGGCTGAGAAGATTCTTTCCGTTCCGCTGGAGAAAATTGACGCAAAAATTCCGCTGTGGCAGTCCGGCAACGCAACGAACGCGGATGAACTTGTCGTCGTGTCGCACAACTGGGATGAAATCCGGCGGCTGATGTGGGATTACGTCGGCATTGTGCGGACGAACAAGCGATTGCAGCGCGCGCAAAAACGCATCGCCAATTTGCAGGAGGAGATTCACGACTACTATTGGAATTTTATCGTTACAGGCGACCTGCTGGAACTGCGAAACATCGCAACCGTGGCCGAATTGATCGTCAACTGTGCATTGAAGCGACCGGAAAGCCGCGGGCTGAATTACAACCTTGATTTTCCGAATTCAAATCCCGAATGGTCGCAGCGCGACTCGGTTTTGCGTAAATGAAATTATTTGTTTTTCAAGGCGTCGAGCGAGTTTTTGGCTTGCACTATGAGATTTTGAAATTGGGCCAGCTGGTCGGATGCGAGCGAGATTCTCGGCGCATCGCCGAATTGCAGATATGTGTGGATGCCGCCCTGCCGCACCGCGCTGAATGCAACGACCCGCAAGCCTGAGCGGGTTGTGAAGCTTGCTTCAAATGCTGGCAGCGTGGTCACGGAGTAAGTAATTTGAGAAAGGTAATCTATGCCGCTGAGCAGCGAGCCAATTTCATCGTAATCTACAATAAAAAAATCCCGGGGAGGATTCGCCGCGAGTTCAACGGCGATGCCGTATTGTTTGAGGCCATGACCCACATCAATGGATTCCTTGCATCGCACGGAAATGACACCCGCACCCGTCGTCAACGAACCGGTCTCGCCAAAGCCCTTGACAATGACCGTTCCAGTTTGGGCCTCGCAATTTTCAATTTCAGTTTTTAAAACATTGGTCGCATCCTGCGCTCGGCAAGCAAAGGCAAACGAGCAGCAGGTCGCGATTAAAATGAGGCAAAATTTAGGCATAATCATCCTTTCCGATTTGGAGAATGTTGTTTCACCGTTTCCTCTTTCAAACTCCGCCATAATGAAAAAGTTGCGCAACCGAAGTCTTTTGGATTGAAATTTTCAATTTTTTGTGGCTTCCTGATTTGGACGCGCGGTTAGCTCAGTGGTAGAGCATTTGCTTCACACGCAAGGGGTCGCAGGTTCAAGCCCTGCA
>PKZR01000288.1 GCA_003133815.1 Limisphaerales bacterium
GGAAACCGGGATCATTCGGATGACCGCCGTTCGGTGGACGAACATCATGACGACCAGTTGACGGGCGTGGATCACGGGGAACATCCCGGTGATACGGATCATCAGTTGAGCCATTGATGATTTTTTCCCGTCCGGCCTGTTAATCCTGCGAGCGCGTGGTAAGATCATCGCGCATGAGTGGGAATGACAAATCACCGGCCCCGGTTTCATCAGCCGGACGCAGGGCGCGAAAGCTCCGGATGATCGGTGTCATCGTTTTGGTGATGGGAATCGCCGGCGCGGGAATTGTTTATTGGCTGGGAACACGTTCGGCGGATGTGTCCGGCGACCTTTCAATGGTGGGATTCAACAAGCCCGTGGAGCGGCAGATGGCCATTCTTTACGGCAAGCAGGGCGAGTTGATTGAGGACTGGTCGGACGACCTGAAACAGCCCGGCACACAGGCCATCATCATCATAGTTCTATCGGCAGGCATCGCCTCCGCCTGTTTTTACTTCGCCCGGCTGCTGGACTACGACGACAAGGCGGCGCGCGAGTTCCACACTTTGCAAAAATAGCACTTGGTTGAGTTAATAAGGAAAGCAGGAAAAACTTTCCGTTCCTTGTTTCCTGCATTCCTCATTTAATAAACCGGACGGTGATTATCACGTTTGCAAAATTGTCCTGAACATGTATAACAACCGGATGTCCATCGAATCCAAATTCTTTTCAAAGCGGCTTTGCGGCGTTGTCGTTTTTTCCGCATTGCTTTCATTTTTTGTTCCCATCGTAAAGGCGTTGGATGACCAGACTCGCGTCGCGGTGGACACGCTTGCCACACAGCCTCCGCCCGGCGGCCAGCAGGATTTGATGGACAACCAGTTGTCCGTCACCAATGCGGGCGCGGTGGGCGATGGCAAGACGCTCAATACGGTGGCCTTCCAGAAGGCGATTGATGCGCTGGCCACGAACGGCGGCGGGACGCTGGTGATTCCGGAGGGGAAGTTTTTGTCCGGCGCGATTTTCCTCAAGGCCGGCGTCAACCTGCATCTGGACAAGGGCGCGGTGTTGCAGGGTTCGACGAACATCGCGGATTATCCGGAGAGGATGACACGCATCGAGGGACATTTCCAGGTGTGGATTCCGGCGCTGGTCAACGCGGCGAACGCGGATCATCTCCGCATCAGTGGCGAGGGAACGATTCAGGGCGGCGGCCAGCCGTATTGGACCGCTTTCTGGAAAAGCATCGCCGCAGACAAGGTGCCGAAAAATCTCGGCAAGCGCGGTGTGGTTGTTTCGCCGACGAAGAATCTGGATGTGCCGCGTCCGCGCAACATGTTCATCTCGGATTCGAAGGATGTGAAGATCAGCGGCATTTCGCTCCGGCAATCCGGTTTCTGGAACATGCATTTGTTCCGCTGCTCGGATGTGACGGTTGAGAACGTGGACATCCGCACGCCGTATCATTCACCCAGCACGGACGGCATTGATGTGGACAGCTGTCAGAATGTGACCATCCGGGGCTGCTACATTTCCGTGGACGACGACAACATCGCGCTCAAGGGCAACAAGGGGACGTCCGCGTGGGACGACAAGACGATTCCGCCTGACGAGCACATCCGCATTTCCGGCTGCACGTTCGGCATGGGCAATTCCGCGCTGACGCTTGGCAGCGAGGCGACGCTCGTGCGGGATGTCGTGATCGAGGATTGCAAGCTCGCGCCGGCGGGGACAAATGTGAACTGCGTCCTCAAGCTGAAGCTGCGCACCGACACGGAACAGCATTACGAGGACATCACCGCGCGCAACATCACCGTGGACAATACGCACGCGCAGATGGTTTCCATCGAGGGCTGGTCGCAATACTTTGACTTGAAGGGCAAACCCGCGCCCAGCCAGTTGGCGACGAACATCACGCTGGAAAACATCAGCGGCAACCTGCAGAAATTCGGCGTGGTGAACGGCCCGAAGAAGAGCACCGTGACGGGTCTGACGTTCAGAAACATCAATCTCACCCTGAAGGTTCCCGACGTGTCGGTTCAAGGCGTGAATAATCTGGTGATGGACAACGTGAACATCAAGATGGCCCCCCCGTCGGAGAAACGCTCCAAGACCCGCAAGGAAACCCCGGCCTCGGCTGACCAAGACGGTCAGAGCTCAAAGTAAATTGCCGATTGCAGGAAATCCGTTCCGTGATATTTTGCAAGGCTGTCTATATTTATAATTGAAATGAAGAAAATTTTATTAGCGCTGTTTGCTGCGGTCATGCTGTCCGGTCAAAGCGGGTTTGCCGACGGGACGAACGAAGTTGTTGCCGGCATCAACTCCATCGTCACCAGGGTCAACGCAAAGATTCAACAAGGTTTGACAACGGAAAAGGATTACGCGGCTGAACTCAAGGACTTTGATTCTTTATACGCCAAATACAAAAGCCTGAAGACCGACAACGTGGCGCAGATCATGATGATGAAGGCCGAGTTGTATCTGCAAGTAGTTAATGCCCCTGACGGCGATCCTGAAAAGGCGGCGGAAGCCATGCTTCAGATCAAGCAAGACATGCCGGAAACTCCAACAGGTCAAAGGGTGGACACTATAATTGATCAATTGAAAAGGCAGATTGAGGCGGAAAAGATTCGCAACACGCTCGTCGTCGGCGCGAAATTTCCCGACTTCAACGAAAAGGATTTGTCGGGCAGGCCGATGTCCATTGCCAATGACAAGGGCAGGGTGGTGCTGGTGGATTTCTGGGCGACATGGTGTCCGGTTTGCCTCATCGAATTGCCCAACACGCTGGAGGTTTATGAAAAATATCACGGCAAGGGATTTGACATCATCGGCGTGAGCCTGGATGAAGACCAGCCGACGCTCGAAATCTTCATCAAGGAAAAGGGGATGGCATGGCCGCAGTATTTCGACGGGAAAAAGTGGGACAACAAGCTGGCCATGAAATACGGCGTGGAAGCCGCACCGACAACCTATCTGCTGGACGGCACCGGCAAAATCATCGCCGAAAACTTGCGTGGCCCGGCTTTGGAATCCGCCGTGGCAAATGCTCTGGCGAATAAATAAAAACTTCGCACGCGGAAATTGTCCGCCTCTTACTTCAACATCGCCTCGAGCGTCGGATTCATCGCGTCCGCCCAGATCTGGTAGCCATGCGCGTTGGGGTGCAGCAAATCCGGCATGACGGTCTTTGGGAGCGTGCCGTCGGCATCCAGAAACTTCGAACCGATGTCGAGGAACTTCACCATCTTGCCGTCGTCCAGTTTACAAATCACGGTGTTGATCAAGGCCACTTGTGCGCGTTGCGAATCGTCCAGCGTGCCGCGCGGGAAAATGCCCAGCAGCAGGATTTTGCTGTCCGGCAACCTCGTGCGGATGTCCGCGACGACCGCCTGCACGCCTTCAATGGCTTCGGGAACTGAATTGCGCGGGGTTTTCTTGTCGCGTTCCTTGCCGGTGTTGTTTGTGCCGATCATCAGCACCACCACCTTGGGATGGATGCCGTCGAGTTCGCCATTGTCCATGCGCCAGAGGACGTGCTGGGTACGGTCGCCGCTGATGCCGAAGTTCGCCGCGTGCATCGGGGCATAATACTGGTTCCAGACATTCGAACCGCGATTGCGCCAGAAGTCCGTGATGGAGTCGCCCATGAAGAGGACATCAATTCCGCCCTGCTTCGCCTGCGCCACAAAGCCTTCGTGGCGTCTGACCCAGCCCGCGCCGAGCGGCACGGGGTTCGTGGCCGTGTTCGACAAGACCGCGTTCGTGGCCTCGACTGACACGACCGCATTCGTGACGTCGGTCTGGGCAAAAAGATTCGCGGTGCAAAGCAGCGCGGCATAAATGAACAGCGAGCGGATGGTTCTCACCTTTTCAATATGCGAAAATCATTTCTTGTCGGCCATCAAAATCTCCGTCCCGGCCAGCATCGTCGGGCCGCGGCCATGCGGATCGTCGTCGGGCCGGGGCCGGTTGATGTAAAAGTCCAGCGTCTGGCCGATGTTTGTCCCGGCGCAGGTTCCCTTGACCACGCCGTCCGCCGTCACATTCTTTGAGATACCGGCGAACGCCTTCCGCGCCACAGCCATGTTCGACGCATCAATCCAGCCGCGGTTCACCGCGCGCGCGATGCCATAGGCGAACATCGCAGTGCAGCTCGTTTCATCCCACAATTCCGGCTTGTCGAGAACCTGCCGCCACATGCCGTCGGGCGACTGGACTTGTTTCAGCCCGTCAATCTGCTTCCGCAAAATTTCCAGCAGTTGCGGGCGCAACGGATCATTCTCCGGCATCGCCGACAACGTCTCAACGAGAGTGACCGTCACCCAGCCGTTGCCGCGACCCCACTTGAACGGCGCGTGCTGCTTGTCAGCAA
>PKZR01000233.1 GCA_003133815.1 Limisphaerales bacterium
AGCGCGGCGTTGCCGATGCCGACCAGGCCGTTGTCCGTGGCGATCTCCACGATGAGCCAGCTATGGAACGTGAACGTGCCCATCGTGGCGCGGGTCAGCAGGGGTGCGACGGCGTCCATGGGGTTCGTGCAAAAATGCGGGGGCAGCGGGACGGTGTGACCGCGCCATTGAATGACGCGCGTGCGGATTTCTTTGATTTTCATGGTTGGATCATGGGGTTGGTGGCAAGGTTGAGCGGTTGAATTTTCGGGATGACGAGACAAATTAAAAGGAAGGCCGCCAGGTGCAGCGAACCCGAGACGACCAGCGCGGGCGTGTAGCTGTAACCGTGGTCGCGCAGCCAGCCGACCCCCTGGCCGAGCAGCACCCCGCCCAGGGCGCCGCCCAAACCCACCAGCCCCGCAAGGCGGCCGACCGCGCCCGGGGCGATCAGGTCGGTCGGCAAAATCATGACGAGCGTGGACCACGATTGCTGGCCGAAAAACGCCAGGCTGAAGAGAAAAATCACCCCCGCGAGGGAATGCAGTTGCGGCGCGAACATGACCCACGGCATCAGCGCGGCGCTCGCGCCCAGCGCCAGTTTGCGCGCGGCATTCACCGACCGGCCGCGTTTGAGCAGCCAGCTCGAAAAGCCGCCGCCCGCCAGGCAGCCCACGCCGGCGGCGGCGTAGGGAATCCAGCCGATGCCGCCCGCCGTTTTGAGATCGAGTTGAAAGGTGTCGAACAGATATTTGGGCAGCCAGAACAAATAAAAATACCAGGCCCCGTCACTCAGGAATTTCGCCCCGACAATGGCCCAGGTTTCCCGGTGTTGCAGCAAATGCGCGAGCGTCAGGGGCGCCGACGGCGGGCCGCCGGTCCCGGCGGTGGCCCCGGACGGAGCGGGGGTTTGATAAGCCCGCCACCACCACAATGTCCACAACAACCCCAGTGCGCCGGTGAGAAAAAAGACCCAGCGCCAGGGCGCCAGCCCCAACCAACCCGTTTGCGCCAGCACCAGGGTGATGAGCGGCGGCGCCACCACCGCGCCGACGGCGGTGCCGGCGTTGATGATGCCCATCGCCGTCGCCCGGTCACTGACCGCAAACCACTCCGTCACCGCGCGCGTGGCGGCGGGAAACCCGCCGCCTTCGCCCATGCCCAGCAACAACCGGCTGGCGGCCAGCATCAGCACACCGCCCGCCAACCCGTGACTCGCACAGGCCAGCGACCAGAAAATCATGATCACCAGGAAGCCCCGGCGCGTGCCGAGCCGATCCAACAACACCCCCCCGCCGAGATACATCAGACCGTAGGTGATGAGAAACGCCGAATCCAACCCGGCCTTGATTTGATTGCTGAACGGAATATCCGCCTGAATCGCCTTGATCGCCCACGGCAGCGTCTGCCGGTCGAGATAGCTGATGGCAATCGCCGCGCTGACGAGAAACGCCATGCGCCAGCGCAACGCAGAACTGCTGCCAGTCTCGGCGAATGCTGTGGCTCGCGAAATCATTTACCGCTGCAAGTCGCCCGGATTTTCCGGCGTGCCGGGTTCATCGAGCAATTGAATCGAAGAGGCCGGGCCGAGGTCGGGATTTTTCCATTCGCTCAACGCCCAAACGACTTTCTTCTCCGGTGTCACTTCCAACACCTGGACAGAACCGGGCCATTTGTTCGTGTCCTTGATGTCGGCGGGACACCAGTTGCAAATCACGGTATTGCCGTTGTCGAGGCGGTTCACCTCCTGGAAGATGAAACATTTGTATTCGGGAATGTCTTTCGCGGACAACTGCCAGACGGTTTCGCCCTGCTTGTTCACCTCAAGAACGGTGTTGTGATACGAGGAAATGAGCGTATTTCCGTTCTTGAGACGGACGGCATCCCATGGTCCGGGCGTGGTGAACGACCAGATGGCCTTTCCATCGGCATCGTATTCCGCAACTTTGTTGTCATCCAGATGCGCGGCGAGGTATGTGCCTTCCTTCGTCAGGCGCACACGGCGGAATTGCAAGTGCGGGCTTTTGTCTGGATGCGGTGTCGGGAGATCCATTTCCTTTTCTGTCTGTCCGGTGACGGTGTTGATTATCATCAGTTTTGCCGGCTTCGCGTTTTCAATAATGAGAACGCGATCCGTGCCGAGCGGCTGGATGGAATGAATCTCAGTGCCTTTTGGCGCGTCCATGTTCCAAACGATTTTTTTGTCCGGCGTGATTTCGCTCGCGCCAACTTTGCGGCAGAAAACAATGTTGCCGTTGGAAAGCATCGTGGCATCGCCGAGTTCCTGTAACGTGCCGTTTGTATTATTGATGGGAATTGAATACGTCCACACCACCTTGCCGGCGCGGACGACGAAAATGGTCTGGTCACGATTCGCGCGATGATCCCACTCGCCGGTGTAAACGAACGGATGCTGCGCCAGCCCATTGCCGGGCAGAAGAGCGGGCGCATAAGAAACAACATTTGTCGTGGTAACGGAATTGGTGTCGGCGCAATAGCTGTTCCGCGCAGTGATCAAGCAAATGACGACAAGAGCCGACAAAGCAACGCGTGCGGGAACGATGCCATGGATTTTCATGCAGCTAATTTAGCCACAGCCTACCCTCCCAATGCAAGCAGCGAAGGCAAAACAGAAAATTGGCAAAATCTTCCGTCTGCGAATCAAATAGAGACTTTTTTATAGAGCAATATACACCCTGAAATTAGCAATTTACACACAGAAAAGTCTCAGCTGCCCTGCTATTTCTTAATCCAATGAACTGGCTTTTACATTCATTCCATCAAAAATATGACCACGCTTAAGAAACACAAAACCAACCGCACATTGCCCGCTCAGGGTGTGGAGTGGTTGCATAATCCCGTCTTCAACAAAGGCACCGCCTTCACCGAGGCGGAGCGCGACTCGCTTGGCCTACGCGGCCTGCTGCCGCCGTATGTCCAGACCATCGATCAACAGGCACGACGTGTGATGGAAACCTTCCGCAGCAAGTCCAGCGACCTTGAGCGCTACATCCAGATCGTTGGTTTGCAAGATCGGAATGAAACACTCTTTTACCGCGTGGTTATGGACAATCTGGAGGAGCTGATGCCAATCATTTACACGCCCACCGTCGGCAAGGCATGTCAGGAGTTCGGGCACATTTTCCGCCGGTCGCGAGGATTTTACATTTCCAGCAATGATCGCGGTAAGATGGAAAAAATCCTGCACAACTGGCCGACACGTCAAGTGAAGGTGATTGTCGTCACCGACGGCGAACGCATTCTCGGCCTCGGCGATCTGGGCGCTTCCGGCATGGGCATCCCCATCGGCAAACTGTCGCTTTACACCGCGTGCGCCGGTATCCATCCCATGCAATGTTTGCCCATTACAATAGATGTCGGCACGGACAATGAAACGCTGCTGGCCGATCCGCTTTACACCGGGCTGCGGCAAAAGCGGACCCGCGGTGAAGAATATGATTCGATCATCGAGGAATTCATGCTGGCCGTGGAAAAAAACTTCCCTGGCGTGCTTGTACAGTTTGAGGATTTCGGCAACAGCAACGCTTTCCGCCTGCTGGAACGCTACCGCGACCGCGCCTGCACGTTCAACGACGACATCCAAGGCACCGGTTCCGTGGCGCTCGCGGGCGTGTTGTCCGCGCTGCATCTCACCGGTGGAAAACTGGCCGATCAGCGCGTATTGTTCCTCGGCGCCGGCGAGGCCGGCATCGGCATCGCCGAAAACATCGTCAACGTGCTCGTCGAAGAGGGTCTGCCGCTCGCCGAGGCACGCAAACGCATTTGGTTCGTGGACTCCAAAGGTCTCATTGTCAAAGACCGTGGAAACCTCACGGAACACAAATTACATTACGCCCATGACCACGCGCCGTGCGCCGACTTGCTTTCGGCAGTAAAATTATTGAAGCCAACGATGCTCGTCGGCGCATCCGGCCAGGCGAAAACCTTCACGCAGGAAATCGTCAAACTAATGGCTGAAATCAACGAGCGCCCGGTGATTTTTGCGCTGTCCAATCCAACTTCCAAAGCCGAATGCACTGCCGAGGAAGCTTACACATGGACAAACGGTCGCGCGGTTTTCGCCAGCGGCAGCCCGTTTGCACCGGTGACGGTCAACGGCAGAAAGCTGGTTCCCGGCCAAGGCAATAACGCCTACATTTTCCCCGGCATCGGATTGGGCATTGTCAGCACCGGCGCACGGCGCGTGACCGAATCCATGTTCATCGTGGCAGCGCGCACACTCGCCTCGCTCATCCGCGAGAACGAACTTGCAGAAGGCCGCGTATATCCTTCGCTTCAGCGCATACATGAAGTATCGCACTCCATCGCTATAGCGGTCGCCAAAGAAGTATTTGAGAAAAAATTGAACACTCTTTCACGCCCCGAAGATTTGTCCGGCTACATCCGCTCGCAGATGTTCAAACCGGAGTATCCCGACTACACGAAAAAATGATTTCACTCCACCGTTACACTCTTCGCTAGATTGCGCGGCTTGTCCACATCGCAGCCGCGTGCGGCTGCGATGTGATATGCAAACAATTGCAGCGGCACAGTTGCAATAATCGGATAAATCGGCTCGAGCGCTTTGGGCAGATATATGACATCATTGGCCACCTTCTTGATCGCCTGGTCGCCCTCTGTCGCCAGCGCGATGATAGGACCCTGACGCGCGCGGATCATGGCCAGGTTCGCCATCGTTTTGTCATACATCGAATCTTGCGGCACAAGAAAAACTGTCGGCGTGTTTTTATCAATCAACGCAATCGGCCCGTGCTTCATCTCCGCCGCCGAATAGCCTTCGGCATGGATATAGGAAATCTCTTTAAGTTTTAAAGCTCCTTCAAGCGCAATCGGAAACGTGTAGCCGCGCCCGAGGAAAAAGAAATCCTCCGCCTTCGCATATTTCTTTGCGATCTTCTTCAGCGAATTGTTTTGCGTGAGAAGGGATTCAATTTGTTTCGGCACGGCTTCGAGCGCGTGGAGAATTTCCAGCGCGCGTCTCGCAGGCAGATTGCGCATCCGCCCCAAATGCACGGCCAGCAGTGACAAAACGGCAAGCGTGGAAACAAAGGCCTTGGTCGAGGCGACGCCGATTTCCGGCCCGGCGTGCATGTAAATGCCGCCGTCGGATTCACGCGCGATGGTGCTGCCGACGACGTTAACAATGGCGAGCGCGCGGTGCCCGCGCCGCTTGGCCTCACGCAACGCGGCGAGCGTGTCGGCCGTCTCGCCAGATTGCGAGAGCACGAGCAGGACGGTGTTTTTTTCCAGCGGACAATTGCGATAACAAAATTCGTGCGCGAACTCCACCTCGACGGGAATCTGCGCGAGTTCTTCGATCAAATATTCGCCCACGAGCGCCGCGTGCCAGCTCGTGCCGCTGGCGGCGATGACGATGCGGTCAATTGAACGCATTTCCGACACGCTCATGTTCAGCCCGCCGAATTTCGCGGTCGCACCCTCCGCATCCACGCGCCCGCGCAGGGCGTTCTCAATGGCGCGCGGCTGCTCGTAAATTTCCTTGAGCATGAAATGCGCGTGCCTGCCGCGCGCGGCGTCTTCCTGCGAAAATTCCAGGTTGCTGATCTGGACCGTCGCGGTGTCCGTGCCAAGGTTCAAAACGTCGAAGCGGTCGCTTGTGACGGTTGCGACATCGTAGTCGCTCAAATAAACAACCTTCTTCGTGTGCGCGACGATGGCGTTGGCGTCGCTGGCGAGAAAATTTTCGCCGGTGCCGATGCCGATGATGAGCGGCGAACCACGCCGCGCGCCGACAATCGTGCCGGGCTGCCCGGCGCAAATCACGGCAAGTCCGTAGGTGCCGATGACTTCGCGAAGCGCGTCGCAGACAGCCTGGGTCAGCGGATTTTCGCCGCCGTTCTTTCCGTTTTGACCGTGCCGCTTCTCGTAATGCACGCCGATCAAATGAGCGAGCACTTCCGTATCCGTGTCGGATTTGAAAGTGTGCCCGGCTTTCAGCAGGCGTTGTTTGAGCGCGTCGTAATTTTCGATGACGCCGTTGTGGACGACGGCGATTTTGCCGGATTGATCGAGGTGCGGATGGGAATTTTTGTCCGAAGGAACGCCGTGCGTGGCCCAGCGCGTGTGGCCGATGCCGAGATTTCCCGCGACCGGTTCGGATTTCAACAGGCGCGCGAGGCCTTCGTCAATTTTTCCCTTTTTCTTGCGGATAAGCACGCTGCCTTCATCCAGCAACGCCACGCCCGCGCTGTCGTAGCCGCGATATTCCAGCCGCCGCAATCCTTCGAGCAGGATGGGCGCGGCCGATTTTTTCCCGACGAATCCGATGATGCCGCACATAAATTATTTCTGACTCAAAATCCAGTCCGCCGCGCCGTTCAAATCGTCCACGATCACGGCGCTCGCAAATTTGTTTGCCGAGGCGCGTTCCACTTCCGCGCCGTAGCCGGTGCGGACTAGCATGCTCTTTTTCACTCCGGCGTTCCAGCCGCATTCCAAGTCTATGAATTTATCGCCGACCATGAAACTTTCCGCCAGGTTCAAATCGAATTCATTGCGCGCGTCGAACAAAAACTGAGGCGAGGGCTTGCGACCGCGGCTTGACTTGTCAGGAGCCTCGGGCGCGATGTAAATTTTCGCGAACAGTATGCCGTCACGCGCAAGTTCGCCGCACAAATGCTGGTTCACCTTGTCAACGTCGGCAAGCGTGAAGTAGCCGCGCCCGACGCCGGACTGGTTCGAGACGATGAACAGCTTATAGCCGGCTACGCAGAGTTTTTTCAACCCGGTGCGCGTCGCTGGAAAAATGTCAACGTCTTCGGGACGGCACAGATAATTCCTTTCGGCAATCATCGTCCCGTCGCGGTCGAGAAATACGGCCCGGTTCATCGGGCAAATTGTGGTTGGTTTTTGGCAAGAATGGAATTGAATTATTTTCCGGCTTTAAGCACCCTTTGATGTTCTCGTATTCAACAAGCAACAAAAAATATTATTCACATGAGCAAAGGCAGATTAGGAATTTTGGTCGGAGGCGGACCTGCACCCGGACTCAACGGCGTCATTGCGGCGGCCACCATCGAAGGCATCAACCAGGGCTACGAAGTCATCGGCTTCCGTGACGGCTTCAAGCACATCTCGGCGGGCGACACCACGCAGATCAAGCCGCTGGCCATCCGCGACGTGCGCGACATCCATCTCAAGGGCGGCTCGATTCTCGGCACCGCGCGCACCAACCCGACCAAGTCCGAGGAGCACATGAAAAATCTTTTCACCGTGTTCCACAAGCTCGGCATCACCGCGCTAGTGACCATCGGCGGCGATGACACGGCCTTTTCCGCCAGCGTTGTCCGCAAACGCAGCAACGGTGACATCAAGGTCGCACACGTTCCCAAGACCATTGACAATGACCTTCCCCTGCCAGGCACCGCGCCGACGTTCGGCTACGAAACCGCGCGGCATTACGGCGTGCAGCTTGTCCGCAACCTGATGGAAGACGCGCGCACCACTTCGCGCTGGTATCTCATCGTCAGCATGGGCCGCGCAGCGGGCCATCTCGCGCTCGGCATCGGCAAGGCCGCCGCCGCCACGCTCTCCGTCATCTCCGAGGAATTTCACGGACGCCCTGTCACGGTGGACGAAGTTTGCGACATCATCATCGGCTCCATCATCAAGCGCAAAGCCGACGGGTCGCAATACGGCCTCGTCGTACTAGCCGAAGGACTGATTGAATCGCTCGGCGAAAAAGGTCTGCTCGCCGCCATGCCCGAAGGCCAGCTTGAACGTTTCGGCAAAATCATCCGCGACGACCACGGCCATCTGCGCCTCGGTGAAATCGAGTTTGGCCGNNTTCATTGACAAGGACCTCGGCTACGAACTCCGTTGCGCCGACCCGATTCCCTTCGACGCCGAATACACCCGCGACCTCGGTTATGCCGCCGTAAAATTCTTGCTCTCGCCCGCCGCCGAAAAATACGGCGCCATCATCAGCTTCGTGGACGGCAAGATGAACCCGCTGCCGTTCGACGACATGCTTGATCCGAAGACAGGCCGCATGCAGAACCGCAAGGTCAACGTGAACGGAGAAGCCTACGAATGCGCCTGCGCCTACATGATCCGCCTCGAACGCGAAGATTTCGAGGACGCCAAGCAGCTCGGCAAGCTCGCAGCCGTCGTCAACATGACACCCGAGCTGTTCCGCGCACGATTTGGCTACCTCGTCAATCCGAAGTAAGAATCCGGCGCAGTCGGAAGCACATAACTTCAATCAAAACTCAAGTTGCGCGGTGCAAAGCCGCGCAGCTTTGAGATGACGCGTCTACTTCCTGTCAAGATGAAGCCGCCGCCAATGTGCTTGGCTACGGCTTCATTTTATGAGGCTCTCGAATAAAACCGGACTGAAACACAGCCAGGCCACAAACAAAACAGTCACGACAACCGCCCTGCCCCAGCCCACATTACAAAATCTCCTCAAAGCCAAAACGCTCACAATCGGGATGACAAAGACGGCAAACTGGGGAATATAAATGGATGACAAAAACGCGACGACGGTGATTCCCACTGAAACAAAAAACAGCGTGAAATAAGACCGCTCGGTGCCGTGACGGGCGATGAAAAACAAAATGAGCCACAGAATCGCGGGATCAAGAAAAAATCCAAACATATGGTTTTATGGCGGTGCCGGTCCAGACGCCTGCCCTGTAAAGACTCAACGAGCCAAAGCTGTTCGGGCCGATATTTCATTCATACAGGCATATCCCTCCATCATTTGAATTTGCCGGCCGCTCTCAACGGTCGCCACGGGTTCAGCCAAAGTTTCCGAACCGCTTCTTGCTTCCAAAGCCTGGACGGCGGTTTTAAATTTGCCGTCGGCCAGTATGCCTCCCGATGAGAACGGCAGTTTTGGAAATTTGGTTTGAATCGCAAACCGGGCTTTCTTTTGATCAACCCCGTGAAGTGGCTCTTGCAATTGCAATGTTTCTTTGACAGAACTGATCTTGATGGACAGGTCATCGGCATGGACTGACAAAGAAGCCATCACCGCCAAACACAACATTAGAAATGTGTTNNTTTCAATTCCGATTTGAAATGAGCCTCCTCACGTCGGCTGCCCCGCGGGAATTTAATAGGCGCCCCCGTTGCCGGAGGTCACCTGTTACCGATGTCTTGACAACTCTACAGCAGCGCGGCTTCCCTACCAATGCAACTTCCGTCAAAGGCATCATTGCCACCTCTGCAGGAGTGGCCATTTGAAATCCTGCCGCTCCCCGCCCGCGAAATCACGTTGCTTTTTCCGGCAAATAGTTTTTATTGTTGGCATGACCGTTTGGATTCTTGCTTTGTTGCTGTTGGCGTCTGGAATTGGCATGGGGCTCAGGCTGGGCGCGATACGCGCGTCGTTTTCGTTTCTCGGCATCGTCTTCGCCGGATTGCTGGCCGTGCCGGTCGGCAGCCTGTTCAAGCCGATCATGCCGCACATTGGTTTTCACGACCCGACCTTCATCTGGATGATCGCGCCCATCGAGGGGTTCGTGCTGGTGCTGATCCTGTTCAAGATGGCGGGGTTTTACGTCCATCGGAAGGTGGATGTTCATTACAAATATCATGAGGGCGACAACCGGCAGATTTTGTGGCTGCGGATGAATGCCCGGCTGGGTGCGTGCGTGGGCGTGATGAATGGAGCGCTGTATCTGGTGCTGGTCAGTTTTGTGTTCTACAATTTGAGCTATTGGACGGCGCAGGTCGCCACGTCCGATTCCGAAACGAAAACCCTGCGGCTGGTCAACCAGCTTGGGCACGATCTGGACAGCACGGGCATGGACAAGACAGCGCGCTCGGTCGCAACGATGCCGGATAATTATTACAAGATGGCGGACCTCGCGGGATTGATCTGTCAGAACCCGCAGTTGAGCGACCGGCTGGGAAGTTATCCGCCGTTCATTTCGCTGCTTGAACGTCCCGACCTTCAGAATCTGGCGCAAAACAGCGATTTCACCAACGCATTCCAGGCACATGCGCCATTGGGTCAGCTGCTGAGCCAGCCGGCGGTGCAAACCATTCTCCAGAACACCGACCTGGTCAACACGGTCTGGATGACGATGACAACCAACCTTGACGACCTCACGACCTATCTCAAAACCGGCAAGTCGGACAAATATGATTCGGAAAACATCCTTGGCCGCTGGGATTTCGACGTGAGCGTGACCGTCGCCATGCTGCGCGTGTCGCAGCCGAACATTCCATCCAGCCAGATGAAAAGCATCCGCGCGTGGATGACCAAGTCGTATGAGGACACGACCTTTGTGGCCGGCACCGACGGACAGGCTTTCCTGAAAAACCTGCCCCGGCTCGTGCCCGGCAAACCGCCAACAACCGAAATAGCGACCTGGACGGGCGCGTGGACGGCGAACGACACAACGAACTATGATCTGACCCTCACGGCCAACGGCGAAAACAAATCCATGAACGCAAGAATCTCCAACGACCGCCTGACACTCACGGACGACAAGAGCACGCTGATTTTTGAGCGGGAAAATTAGGAGCAAGGTTTAAACATGGTTGGGGCGACGACGTCCGGCGACAATTCGATTTCAAATGCGGCGAAATTCCAATTGCAGATGTTCGAGGTGAATCGTCGCCGGTTAAGAATTTAATTATTATGAGCAAAACAGAAACACATCATTTCCAGGCCGAGATTCAGCAACTGCTGAACATCGTCATCCATTCCCTTTACACGGACAAAGAAATCTTCGTGAGGGAGCTGATTTCCAACGCAGCGGACGCCTGCGAGAAGCTGCGGTTCAAGCAATCATCCGGCAGTCCCATCCTCCAGTCCGAAACGGCCCCTGCCATCAGCGTGACCACGGATGACAAGGCTGGCACGATCACCATCACGGACACCGGCCTTGGCATGACGCGCGAAGAACTGGTTGAGAACCTCGGCACGATTGCACATTCCGGCACGAAGGCCTTTCTCAAGCAGCTCGCGGACGACAAAAAACCGGACGTGGGTTTGATCGGCCAGTTCGGCGTCGGTTTTTATTCGGCCTTCATGGTCGCGAAAAAGGTGACGGTGTTGAGCCGTTCATTTGTCCCGGAAGAACAGGGCTGGCAATGGACAAGCGAGGGCATGGGCGGCTATGAGCTTGCACCCGCCACCGATCTGCCGCGCGGCACGAAGATCACGCTCGAACTCAAAGACGAAGCCAAGGACTTCGCGCAGGCGGCCACTGTGGAGCGGATCATCCAGCGGTATTCCAGCTTCGTGCCCTTCCCCATTGAACTGAACGCCAAACGCCTGAACACGGTGCAGGCGATTTGGGCGCGGAACAAAAACGAGATCAAGGAGGAGGAATACAACGAGTTTTATACTTTCGTCGGCCATGACCATGAGAAGCCGCTGTTCCGGCTGCATTTCACGGCGGACGCGCCGCTGGCCATCCAGTCGCTGTTGTTCGTGCCCCAGCGCAACTTTGAAACGCTGGGCATGGGCCGGATTGATTCAGAGGTGAACTTGTATTGCCGGAAGGTGCTGATCCAGGCGAAAGCGAAGGGACTTTTTCCCGATTGGCTGCGGTTCCTCAAGGGCGTTGTGGACAGCGAAGACCTGCCGTTGAACATCTCGCGGGAGACGATGCAGGACACGACGCTCATGCAGAAACTGAACAAGGTGCTGAC
>PKZR01000161.1 GCA_003133815.1 Limisphaerales bacterium
CACTCCACGGTTTGTCCGTGCAGAACGTCCTCAATGTTGATGGGCAAGTGCATCGCGCAACCAGAATAGATTGAAATCGTGTTTGAGAAAACCAGATTGTTTGCTGTGCCGCATTCAGCCACAATTCAACGTTGTCGCGCGTTGATCTTTTGGATAATCTCAACGCCGATATTAAACAAACAGCAAAACACGATAAAACCAATTTAATCACAATCAATTTTGCGTAGCTTTTGGCTACGGGCTGCCTCGAAAACCGCTAATTTTCAAGCCCGTCACAAGACCGACCAAGCACGCGCCCATCGGGCGCGGCTTGTCGTGCTTTTGTGACAGGCGCTTAGCGGTGCCTCGAGGCAGGTGCGGCGAGTCCGCGCCTTTTCTTTTTAGATTTCCCGTGGTTGGCAGTTGCGTCCGCAACCACCGTGGGTTCACGTTACGATCATCTTAACCGGGAAGAAATGCTCCGCCTCCTTGAAGCGCGCGATCAGCGCGATGCCACGCGCTTCGGCCTGGTTTGGGAAGCCAACGAGATTGAGCGTGACCAAGCGCTGAACAATGATTTTGTGGCGCTCGACCTCGATCGTGAGAAATGCGTAGGCACTGCACCGTGGCGAAATCTCCTCATTGAAGGTGACAACTATGACGTGCTGCGCTACCTGCGGATGGCATTCACCGGGCAGGTGAAGTGCATCCTCATTGACCCGCCTTACAACACTGGCAACAACGATTTTATTTACAACGATAGCTTTGTAACCAAAGAAGATTCTTGGCGACATTCAACATGGCTGGAGTTCATGTATCGGCGTTTAACGCTGGCGCGTGATTTGTTGAGCCAAGACGGCGTTATATTTGTTCACATCGGCGAAGAAGAAATGACTCGATTGGGTTGCTTGATGGATAAAATTATGCCGGGCAGAAAAGTTGCAACTTTTGTCTGGCGCACACGCAGCGGGTCAAATGATTCCAAACACTATTTCACCAGCCTCGACCATGAATATGTCCTTTGTTACGCGAACGCTGATTTCAGTTTTGCTGGAAACACAAAGGGGCTGAAAGATTACGATAATCCTGATAATGACCCGCGCGGGCCGTGGGTCAGCGGAGACCTGACAAAAGCACACAGCATCCGAGAGCGCGCCAACGCTTACTATCCCGTTCAAAATCCTCGAACTGGAATCTGGTATCCGTGCAATCCAGAACGAGTTTGGGCATTTGCTTCAGAGTCGCGGATTGAACCCGGACAAAAATTGCGAAGCAAACCGATGGAGCAATTGATTCGTGAAGACAAGGTTCTCTGGCCAGAAGAGCCTAATCCAGTCCTCTACAAGTCGCTGAAAGATTTGAAACAAGCCATTGGTGAAGGCACCGCGCCAAAAAATTTCCGCCTCGAACTTCCTGATTTGGAATTTTGGGTGGGCAAGAAAATCGGGCGAAATATGCCCCGATACAAAAAGCACAAATCAGAACTTAAGCGGCTAGAGAAACCTATCTCCACCTGGATTATTCCAGCCGCCACAAAAAAGCCTGACTTGGACGAACTGTTTGCAGAACAACCGAACTCGACATTCCTGATGACGGGCTACACTTCCGATGGAACATCGTTGTTGAGAGAAATGCTGGGTAATTCGGATTTTCCGTTTCCCAAGCCTTTGGAATTGATCCAGTCGCTGGTTGCTCAAGCCACAAACGGAAATGACATTGTTCTCGATTTTTTTGGTGGCAGTGGCACAACGGCGCACGCAGTTTTGGCACAGAACGCCGAGGATGATGGTGAACGCCGTTTCATTTTGGTTTCGACCACGGAAGCCACCGCTGATGATCCCACAAAAAACGTTTGCAGAGACATTACACAAAAGCGTTTAGCAAAGGCGATCAACGGATACAGTTATCCTACAAAAAAAGGATTGAAGGAAGTTCCAGGGCTTGGCGGTGATTTTGCCTATTTGCGCACACATCGTATTGCTGCCGGCAGTTTATTGGAAATCGAACACGCGCAGGTCTGGATTGCGCTGCAACTCGCGCATCTGGATAGTTTCAAGCCTTATGAGGAAAAACCATTCCTCTGGGCAGGTGATAAGGATTCAGCAGTCTGTTATGTGCCTCGTTTCCGTGGCGACATAGCCGCTGCACTCCGGCGCAAAGTAAAAGAGTCGGCATCGGTGGCTTTCTACTCGTGGCAGCCGCAAACATTGAAGCAGCATATCCGCGACAGCCACGTCTCGCATTTTTCCATTTCCGACACGCTCACGCGCCGTTTCGGGTTGAACCTGACTCTTTCACCCGCATGAGCCGCACCACGCCCAAACCGTTTCAATTGGCCGCCGTCGAGAGTGGGTTGCAAATCTTTTCAGAGTGCAAACGTCTGCTAGATATTTCACGAGACAACACGGCGAGTCGCACGGCGGCGATTTCCCAACACGGTAAATTGCTTTTGGAAGCGCCGACTGGCGCGGGCAAGACTTTGATTGCCGGTCATATCGTCGAGAAATTCTCGGCCCTGGAATCGGTGGTCTGGTTCTGGTTTGCACCGTTCAAAGGCGTGACGGGACAGACGGCTTCCTCGTTGCGCGCGGAACTACCCGGTCTGCGCTTGCGCGAGTTAGCCGAAGACCGGCAGGCGGCGGACAGCCGTTCGGGCGACGTGTTCGTATCAACGTGGCAAACGGTCGCAACTAAAGTGAAAGACAGTCGCAATGTCCATCGTCCCGGCGAATCGAATCTCACCATCGAGGAACTCATCGCGGCGTTGCGCCAAAAGAAACTGCGCATTGGCGTGGTGGTGGATGAAGCGCATCATGGTTTTTTTAGCACGGGCGCGGAGACGCAAGCGATGAAGTTTTTCCGCGAAACCTTGCAACCGGAATACACGGTGCTGGTCACGGCCACGCCCGACGATGCGGACATAACGAAATTTGAGAAATCACTTGGCTTGTCAAAATTGAACCGGACTACCATCAACCGACAAGAGCCGGTGGATGAGGGATTGATTAAAGAAGGCATCAAGTGCGTGGCCTACTTTGCGCCGCCCGGGCAGGAAACGCTGGTGGATTACGAGGATGTGGCGTTGCGCGAAGGCGTGGCCTTGCACCGGAAATGGAAAGCTGAATTGAAGAAGTTGGGTGTTGACCTCACGCCGCTCATGCTCGTGCAAGTGGATTCCAAAGACAAAAGTGTGGAACGGGCAAAAGAGCGTTTGCTGGCGCTCGGATTTACAGAAACGCAAATTGCCATCCACACTGCCGAAGAGCCGGACAGCGGGTTGCTGGCGCTGGCGAATGACGAGGCGCGGGAAGTTCTAGTTTTCAAAATGGCAGTGGCACTGGGCTTTGATGCACCACGCGCGTCCACGCTGGTTTCCATGCGGGCGGCGCGGGATGAAGATTTTGGCGTCCAGTTGGTCGGGCGCATTTTGCGGGTGCATCGCAAACTGCAAGGCCGCGCGCGGGCGAAGACATTGCCGGAAATTCTCCGCTACGGTTACGTTTTCCTTGCCGATGCGGAAGCGCAGACCGGGCTGGATCTCGCCGGGCAGCGCATGAACAAGCTGCAAACGAAATACGCCAAAGTCAGCCAGACAACGGCCGTGACAATGATTGGCGGCAACCCGCACGTTCAAGTCACCGGCTCTGACGGGCAGGTGCGTTTGATTCCAGTGCCACCACCAGCGGCGTGGCCGACTTACGAAACCGCCGGAGAAACCGTCGCGCGTCCTGCCGGAGATTACAGCGGCTTTGCCCTTGAATTGCTGACGGGTGGTTACGCGGCGGCGCAAGAGTTGTTGCCGGTGGAAGCGAAAACCCCGCTGCCAGCCAATAGCACACCGGCGGTGTTGACGCCGCGCGGTTACAGTTACGCTTTGCGCAGCAATGTTCCGCACCGTTTCAAGACGCAGGTGGTGACGCCGGACAGCGAAGTGACGGAGGAGGACTGCGCGCAGAAATTCATGGTGTCGTCGCGTGAAATTTTGCACGCGCTCGCAGCCAAGGTGCAGGTGCAAAAGAAGACACTGGAAGTTTTCACGCACCAGATTGAAATGGAGTTCACAAATGCCGTGATGGATGCCGACCAAGCCGCGCGGGTTGCCTTTAAGGTGCTAATAAAGAATGGATCGTTCGACGCGCGCGAGTTACGCCGGGCGTTGCTGCGGAAACTCAAGGCGAACCTAAAAGAGCTGGCGTAGGATCAAGCGGATGATGACGAACAAGTCAGCCATATGCTCAACGTGATTTTGTGTGCGCGCCCGGAATTGCTTTACGAAGCGCAGAAGGCAGCACTCGCGACGCACTGCGAAGTGGAACAAACGGAGGAAGGATTGCCGTCGGCGTTGGTGCATGAATCGCCGCTGCCAACTTCACGCCTGAATGTTTATGGTGTCATACCGCCGGACTTGAATAGTTGGGAGCGTCCGTTTGCGGAGTTGCTTGACCACGATGCGCAGAAGATTGTGCGCTGGTGGCATCGTAATCCGCCCCGCAAGCCGTGGAGCATTTCGGTGGTGTTGGATGGCGGGGAAAACTTCTTTCCTGATTTCGTCATTGGAGTTGAAGGTCGCAAGACGGAAGACAGCGGTTTGCTGGCCGACACCAAATACTTTTTTGAAATAACGCAAGAGCAGCCGAAAACTTACGCCGAACATCCCGCCTATGGGCGCGTGCTGATCTTGAGTCTGCAAGGCGGCGCGCAGTGGATGACCGTGCGTTATGACGAACGGCAAAAGAAAGCCGTGCTGGATCAGGAATTTCGTTTGTCGGATGCGGCTGGGTATTGATTTTGTCACCTCACCCCTGCCCTCTCCGTTCGGAATGATGAAGGCAGAATCATGATTTCGCCCCACGACCCTCATCCGGTCAATTCATTCCCTCACCCTTAATCCCTCTCCCATCCGATGGGCGAGG
>PKZR01000073.1 GCA_003133815.1 Limisphaerales bacterium
GTTCTTCACTCCGCGCCATGTCGTGGAGTAATACCTTGCCGAGTTGCGCCAGAGCAAGGAACAGGTTATTTCCGACGAACCAGCTCAAATTCATGAGGGGGAGAGTGCGGGGGTTGCATAAATGGATTCACTCGTATTCGACACCTCAGCTCTCCTAAATTTTGGCCATCGCGGCGACCTCGCCGCGCTGCTGAAAAAGCTGTCGTCGGAATATAAGTATTTCACGACCCCCGGCGCGCAGGCGGAGTTGACCGACCCGGAAAAAAAACCATTCTACACCGCCTTTCTCCGCGAGCATTTCACCGTTCAATCCGCCACCACGCCGCAATTCGATCTTCCCACGCTCGCCCGTCTCGTCCGCATCCTCGACCCCGGCGAAATTACCGTCCTGACTCTCGCTCGTGAAATCAAGGGCATCGCCGTCCTCGACGAAAAAGCTGCCCGCCGCGAGGCCGCGCTTCTCGATTTGAGGTTCATTGGCACGCTCGGCTTGTTGCATCAAAGCCTCCAGAGAAAATGGTTCACCGACGCCGAGTGTCTGGCGCGCGTTGTGAAATTATGTGACGCCCGGTTTGCTATTCCCCGCCCCAGTGTCGGCCAGTCCTTCACCGATTATTTCGCCGTTCTGAAATAGCCGTTTTGTTTTTTAGATTTATTTTGCTTGGACAATTTACTCCCATCACGATTCAGCAGGACTTCCACCTTGCGCCTAAACGCCAATCACATGACAATCTTGCTCAAAACATGCCACTGAATTTCACCAACTTCGGGCTGGCCTTGTGGTTTCGCCGAAATCATACCACTTCACTTTATTGCCTCTAAAACACGAAATTTATCAAAAAATTTGACGATTATCACATTTCGCCGTGACAAAATAACTCATGCAGTTTTCCGAATACAATTCAGAATGGAAGCCTGTCCCGCCTTGGGTGGAATTTCTGATCAAGTTCGGTTATGAATGGCGACGCAATCCTAAAGGTGCTCGCCGGATTGCCCTCCTCTCGATGCCTTGTGATTCAGCCGCTGCCGGATTGGTGGTGCTTGGCGCTATGATGCGGGATTTAACCGTCCCGGAGGCAAATGACATGCACGGTCATTATGACAAGTTGTTGCTGTATGCTAGGCAATATTTGGAAAACTGCAGGACTTGCGACAATATTTGCAACCCCGAACAAAAGCAATGTGGCTATTCTAAACAAGCCACCGGAAAACTGCGCTCGCCTCTTTTGCCACGTCAGACGGTTGAGATTTCTGATCAGACCGATTTTGAAGGGGGCCAGATTAGATGGATTCAACGCGACGGTCGCCGTAATCAGGCGCTTGTCACCCCGTTCCCCGACCATGCAAAAAATTACCACCTCGAGGACGAACCTCCCGTAATTTGGAATCAGCCGTCTGGGGAGTTGTCGCCGGATTTGTATCAAGCACTATTTGGCAGGGCAATTATTCGACCTGAAAATCTTCGGCAGTCCTATTCAGGACTTTGCTTTGCAGGTCGTGCAACTGGCGAAATCGCCAGCAGAGAAGTTTGTTCCGGCATAAAATTTTCCAATGGCACTGTCGAACACTCTTTGGAGCGGTTATTGACAGTTCATGGCTGGTCGGATTGTGCGCTGTCACGCGTAGCTTTTTTTAATCCTCGCACCGGCCAGAAGGATCACAATGCCGCATTGCCCCATTTAGTGATTGCAGACGGAGACTCTTCTTTTCTAAAAGTAGCTGGCCGCAAGGAGTTCCAGCAGAGCGATCTTGTCGGCGTGATACACCGAACGACGGAACGAGACAGTTTGGAAGCGGTTGGTGCCAAAATGACTGCTTGGCAACAATGGTATGATTTCGACGAAGAGATGTTGTGTGGTTTGCCGCCAGTTCCACGCGGTATTTCCATTTCGATTTTAAGGAGGCGAGGTTGAAAAATATGCCGGCAACTACTTCGCAAATTTTTGATTTCCTAGCAGGGCTTCCGGAATTTTTCACAGAGCGGATTGAAATTGCATCGCCGGCTTTCTCCATGCTCCGGAGAGGTTTGCGCACGATGATTGTTCGGCTGCGGGAGGAGGAATCGGGTCATGAGGCTAATGAAATCGCCCAGCGGATGCGTGATTATTTGTCTGAATGGTTGACGGTTCCGGTGACCTACGACGGCCATATACTTGAGGCCGTGAAAGTATTGGGGGATCCGGCTTTGGTGGAAAGAAGGTGGGGCGCAGATGTCCGGATGGCTTACGACTTGGCTTGCCGGGGCGCGCAAGCAGTCCAGCTTGAGGAAAACCCGGTTCGCGTAGAACTACGTCGGGTGATTCGCGATTTGCGATCCCGTAACCGGACCTTCAAAATTTATTCGCACCACCGGGCGCGTCCCTATTTCACCTCACTCTTTCTGGATCCCGCTGATCTTCCGTTGCTGGATTCGGATTTTTTGGGTTCAGTTCGCGAATATCGTGAGGCGGGAACATTCGACACCTTAGTTAAAATGGGGCCACTGCGTGCTTGGGGCTGGGGTTCTGCTCCGGATGCCATCGTGACAGCGCCTCGATTTCAAAACTTGGTTCAATTGGTTTGGTCGGGCATGGCGGATGATCCAGGCTTTGGTTACGATCCCGTTTCTTCGCCGGTTGAAGTTCAGGAGCCGTCGAGTAATTCCCGTTCCGTTCCGTCCGGCGTGCTTGGCCATTGTATTGCCCTGCGGCCTGCAGTGGTCAGGCGTTTGGGAAATTCTGATTTTGACGCACCGGACGCGGCCCTTGATGAGGACGAATTCAAGTTGTTCCAACAGGGTGTGGAAAATCGTCCAGGTGAAAAACGCCGCGCCACGCTGGCTGTCGTCGGCCCTCAATACGGTATTCTCTACACCCCGAATTCTCAAATTTTGAGCTTCGATCCGATGGCCGCGACTACCGATTCCAAAATTCAATTACGGGTGCTGGGTGAGACACTTGTGGAAGGAATGTTTGTCGTCATGCCTGTGATTGGTGATGTGAACCTCGGCGCGGATCCGACCAATGAGGGTAAATTAAGTCGTATTTGGAAACAACGCCTTCGGGAAGAATTACAAATAAACCGGGAGGCACTATGTCGTATCCTCCGAAACAAGGGTTTGAATTTGCAGCATTTGCCCGGTCGTGTCGAAAATTGGGCGGAACCCGCCACGACCGTGATTCATGCCCCTCAACAGAGGAAGCATTTCCAGATTCTTATCGATGCCATTGCCATTGAAGCTCATCCGGTTGGAGGAGTGGATTGGTGGCAACTCGCTTGGAATGAAATTCGCCATTCTCGAGGTGAGGCCATTCAGGACGGCATGCACGAACACGAAATCGTGGAGGAGCAATTGATTGAATTTTTGCGGACGATGTTGCCTCGAATAAACGGCGAGGCGACGGGCAAGACGAGCTTTGGTTTTCCACTGCCGACGGAATCGGGGTTGCGTGGCAATGTTTTATTTTTCAAAGTGGTGTCCATTGATGATGGCTTTGTCGTTCCGGGCACTGAACTCAAAATGATTCACGAACTGAACACCATCGAACAATGGCGCATTTGATTCCATCCTTCATGGACGAACGCACGCCTCCCGGCGAGCGCGACGTGTTCAACTTGCTTGCCGCCGGCCCGGATGATTGGGTGGCTCTCCACTCGCTTGATTTAGCACCTTGGAATCGCAGCCTTCGCACGGAAATTGATTTTGTCGTCATCGTGCCCGATGCTGGCATTCTCTGTATCGAAGTTAAATCTCACGAGAATATCACCTTTGACGGTCACCGCTGGTATCCGGAAACCATTGCCCGATCACCCTTCAAGCAAGCGCAAGACGGACGGCATGAGTTTTATCGCCGCCTCGTGGAATTGGCTGTGCAATTCAAACGGGTTCCCATCGTGCATTGTTGCATCTTCCCCAAGTCTCCGTTTGATTTGCCAGCCAACCTTTCGGTTCAACCCTGGGAGTTGATGGATTCGCGGACGTTCCGGTCATTTGTTAGCGGTGCCGACTTCTGTGCCGAGTTGAAAGCGAGAATCAAGTTGAGTGTGGCTGCGGATCCAAATCTCTCGGCTCTGGCCGCTCCGCTTTCCCGTGATCAGATTGACGTGTTGGTGAAATGCTGTTTGCCGGTTCAGAAACGTCGCCCAGAAGCGCGCGAGGAAATCTCGCGCCGGCAGGATGAAATGGAAAAGCTGCTTCGCGATCAGCAAAAGCCTGTGCTACAGCTCGCAGCCTTGAATGCGCGGGTGATTGTTTCCGGCGGGGCGGGCACCGGCAAGACGCTCATTGCCATGGAGGTCGCACGGCGTGCCGCCGAATCGGGTCGCCGGGTGGCTTGCCTGTGTTTTAATCAGTTGGTAGGTGATTGGATGACGCGGCGTATGGAGCAAGAGTCCGCAGTGTTGCCCAATTTAATTACTGGTCGCGCCATTCGGGTCATGGCCCGCTTGACCGGATTGGAAATTCCGGAAAATCCCTCGTCCGCATTTTGGGAGACCGAGCTACCCGGCTTGTTGGAGGAACGTCTGACCGATCCGGAATTTAAGGCCGTCGCTGCGTTCGATTATCTCGCCTTGGACGAGGCGCAGGATCTCCTTGCGCGGCCTCGCTTGTGGGCCTGTGTCTCTCAGTTTTTATTGGGCGGATTGGATCAGGGTTCGTTCGTGTTGTTTGGCGACTTTGACAACCAGGTTCTCGCCGAGAAAACGGTAATGCGCGAGACGCTTTCTAATTTGGAATCCGTCGCTCATCCATCATCGTGGCGGCTTTCGGAAAATTGCCGGAACTATCAAATTGTCGGGGACACGGCCGTGAGTTTGAGCGGCCTTGGAAAGTCCGTTTATTCCGGTTACTTGCGCGCCGGGGGCGGCGTCCGGAACTACGACATTTTCTTTTATGAGCATGAGCGCGCGCAACTGGATAAGCTGGGCCAGTGGTTGCAGGAGTTCCGGGCGCAGGGTTACAAGCCTTCGGAAATCACGTTACTGTCCTTCCGGTCGGAGGAGACGAGTGCCGCGTTGCGTTTGCGGCATGAGGGTTTCAAATTGCGCCCCGCTTGGAGTGCCGGGGAGTTGACCGGTTACGCCTCGGTTCATGCCTTCAAGGGTATGGAGAATAAGGTGATTATTTTGACCGACGTGGTGTTCGGGGATCGCGAATTTGATCGCTACCTGTTTTACACGGGCATGACGCGCGCGACGGAATCAGTCCGGGTTCTTTGCGATCAGGCCTCTCAACAAACCTTGAGTGAAAGCATGACCTATGAGTGAAAGAGCGCAGATGATTGAATGGATTCGCGGCGAGATGGTGGGGCCGGCCCGCCCGCTTGCCGACGCAGCCGTCATTGGTTTCACCGGCAAGGATTTTATTGACTTGGTTCCGCTGCGGCGGGGCCAGTTATCGTGGCGTCCGGTCCCGGATGCCGGAACCGAGGAGGTTCTCTACTTTGACCGCGAATCGCCTCATCGCAAATATGGTGCGGGGCTTCTTCACACGGTGGGGGCGACCAATTTGACGCCGGTG
>PKZR01000262.1 GCA_003133815.1 Limisphaerales bacterium
TTTCAGTCTGGTCGCCGCCGCCATGCCTGATATACGCGCGGTAGCTGTCCGTGTCGTTCCAGGTGTGTGGCAGGCTGACGCTGGTCCATGCCGAATCGTCGAAGTCCGGCTGCGCGGCGTTGGTCTGGTCGCCATAAATAAACTTCCAGCCGGGATTGAAGTTGTAATCCGCGCGCGGCGAGGCCGGCGGCGTGTAAGTTGCAGCCACGGCGGACGCGCAAATCTGAAGCCAGATGGCGGCGAGAGCGAGTTGTTTTTTTACTTTCATTTTGGTCTGTTTCATATAACTGGTTTATTTATTGTTGGAAACGGATCTTTTTACATTGTCGAAATTATTTTTTACAACATGTTCGGCAGCACCAAAGGTTTGCTTACTGATACCGATAGAGTTTGACCCGTTGAACGGTGGGGCCGTCAGCACCGAACATCAAGCCGCTGCCCGACTGGTTGTTTGCCGCCGCTTCCGCCTGATTGTAGTCCAGCAGGATGTCGTCGCCATTCATCTTGCGTCCAGGAATCCATTCGCCTTTCACAAACCTGCCAGTTTCCGCGTCCGCAATGCCGGCAATCTCCGGCCCCGGCGTGTTCGGCGAGAAGGTGACTTGAACATTGCGACCGGAGACAAAATATTCGTCCGGGCCGGTGGAAATGACGATGGCAAAACCAAGAGACGCCGCCAGCGCGCCGCTGCGCCGGTTGCGCAGAAGATCAACATGCACCACATAATTCCCCACTGAAATGTCGTTCGTTGATTGTTGGGTGTTGAGCCACGCTGCGCGAATTGTCCCTTTGGTTTGGGCGTCCAAAATGAGCGGCGTCATCTGCGCGAGCATCGCATAAGCTTTTGCTAGCGGCACATTTTCAACTGCCGTCGGTGCCGGCATATTGCTGACGGAGCGGACCTCGCCCCAGTTTTCGACACGATTGACCCCGAATGGCGAGTAGCCGATGCCCGCATACTGACCGATGCCGTAAAAAGCGTTGGCCGCGCCGCCCGCGTCGCCGGAAGACTCCGGCACAAACAACGGATTATTGGCACGCTGAAACTGGCTGGCCCAAAAACTGAAGTTTGGCAGATGGACGTCCGGTGCGTTGATGTCAATCGCCGGTGCGCCCGCCTTCCAAATGTCAATCACCAGCGGCTCCGGACAGCCGGACGGATAATCGCCCGGCTCCTTGTCCGTGGGCTGGACGAGCCAGGTGTTTGAGAACACCGGCACTGGATATTCGGCCTTGCCGGCTTCTGCCAGATGATTCATGTAACGCGCGTAATTCCACGCCTGGAAAATTTCATCAGCGGCGGTGGAGTTGCCAAAAACGTCCGTCCAGGTGCCGGCTGTTTTGGCGCCGGCAGTTTCCCATAACGTGCGCAGATCCGGCCACAACGTCTCCTTGTTTTTTTGCAGATAGTCCGTCAACTCCACCGGCACGGGCTGCGCGAACGCCGCATTGGCGGCTGCGGAACGGTCGCGCGAGTCGCCGATCAGCCCCACTTCATTCTCCAATTGCATCATGACAACAGTGTGTTTTTTTGAATCCACTTTTTGAAGATGTTCCATGAATGCCGTGTAGGCGCGGGTGTCGGCCTGCAGATTGGCATCGCTGAGCGTCGAAAGCACTTCCACTGACTTGCCGTTTTTTAGCAGGGAACGCGGGAACCGTTGCTGGTCAGCCTTCACCCAATCAGGAGCGAAACTGGAGAGGCCGTTCTTCCAACTGCCGAACCAGAGGAAGATGAGATGCAGATGATTTTTCCGCGCACCGTCGAGAATTCCGTCAACGAGGGTGAAATCGTATTTGCCTTCGACCGGTTCTATCCAGTCCCAACCGATTCCCACGAGAACGGTATTGAGGTTCGCCTTGACGAGTTTTGGCCAGACCGGGTTCATATATTCGAGACTGGATGAGGCGGTGTTGTCCGTCTCGCCGGCCAAAACCAGATACGGCTTGCCGTCAACAATCAACTGCGTGGCGGCCCCGCGTTTCTCCAAATAGGCAATGGAAGGATCGGATGAAGTGTCGCTGGTTTGCGAATGTGCGACGGTTATGACCAGCGAACAAATCGCCATCAGGCAACAAAAGTTTTTGTGTCTCATAATTTTGGATTGTTGGGAAACGTTTGAATGCTGTCCGTCTTGCCGGGATATTTCAAGGGTTTTCTCTTGTGTTCATGGTTTCAGCGCCGGTGAATTTGTCGGAGCCAACGCTCTCGCGCCACCACGCGCAACGCGACCGCCACGGCCACCCGCGTCAGGCGGCAGGTTAAAATTGGCAAGCAATGGCGTGGGATGTTGCGGGTTGAAATCGCCGAGGTCGTCCACGATGTATTTCGCGAGCGGCAGATTGTCCTGCTTGATACCGAGCGCAATGCATTTGGACTGGAGATAGCCGCCATACTCGGAGGGATGTGTCTGGTCGTTGAATAGTTTTGGAGAATCCGCGCCGAGCGCGTCGTTGAGCTCCACGCCAAAGGAGTTCAAGTCAATGGAAGGCACGTTAATTTCCTTTGCGACGGCGATGGCGGCATCCGCGTAGGCTTGGAGCGAACCCGGCTTTTTCGAATCCTGCCGACGCGCGGAGGGCGAGGCGATGATGGGAAACGCGCCCTTTTTCTGCACGTCGGCCGCGAATTGTTTGAGCAACTCCTTGTATGTCGTGCCGGCGTCAACATACGTTTCGGAAAAATCCTGATTCGGATAAATATTTTGCGGGCCGCTCTTTTTAGAATCGTTGCAGCCAAACTCGATGATGACATAGTCGCCTTGATGGACGGAATCCAACAGCTTTTCCCAGCGCCGCTCCTTGAGAAAACCCTTGAGCGTTTCGCCGGACTCGGCGTGATTGGCAACGGCGACATCGGATGTGAACCAGCGCGTGATGTTTTGACCCCAGGTGGTGATCGCACCTCCGGGTTGGTCGGTGACGGTGGAATCGCCGGTGATGAACACCGTGACGGCATCGTCCACTTTTTGAATTGCAATCGCCGAAACCGCCGGATGCGAATCGCTGAACTGCAACGTGAGCTTGTCGTCCCAGTCGCGCGAAATCGCCTTATGCGTGGCGAGGTTCATTTCGCGGCTGTCGAGGTTGACTTCGTCGCCATTGGAAATTTTCGGGGTGCGGACATTGACCGTGAAAGTGCGCGTTTCAAATTTACCCGCCGCCGTGCGGACACGTTCGAGCATCAGTCGGCGCGATTCGGCTTTGACCGTGGTGATGGCGTCTGCGGTCGGATCGCCCAAAGTGACGGTGACGCGGTAGTTGCCCTCCGGCACGGCGACTGAAAACAGAAACGGCTGCGCCGACGTGACCGCATTGGCCACGGCAGTCAGCGTTGCGCCCGGTTCAAAACCATAGCCGATTTCTTTTGAATAAATTTGAGACGGCGGAACCAGTGTATAGCCGGGCATGGCATTTGCGGCACCGAATTGAAATTTGAAATCCGTGGCCGGTGCCGCGTGAAGTGACACAACTGCGAACACGGCCAGAGTTGCCAGCATTGAACCTTTGAAAGAAATATATTTTCTCATAAGCAAGTGATTCCTAAAACGGCAACGCAAAATGATCCGGCCTGAAAAAGCGCGTTGAATCATCGGATATGACCAATGCAAGATGGTTCATTTTTTCAACACGATAAAACGCGATTCATATGCCGCGAGAGACAGCGGCACGGTCACGTTGCCTGCTCCGGCCGTGACGCCATCCAATGATTGAATTTTCCCGCTGGTCGCGTCCCAGATTTCCGCCTGTCCGCTGCCCGTCAGCGTCGCGGTACGCGTCTGGGTAGCGTTGGATTCATTGAAGAAGAAATATACTTCGCCGTCCTTGTAACTGCGGTGGATATATTTTACCGGCGGACAAGCAGTGTCGAGTTTCAAGTCCGGTGGCGGCAGCGCGGCGACCACGCGGTCGGTGATATTTGGAGTCGGCTCGACGAGTGTGGCAAATCTCAAGTCTGGCGGACCACCGGCATGAAGAAAATTTTGATCCACCACCATTGTAGGCGTGCGGCCAACAAAGATCACCTTGCCACCTGCGGCGGCAAAGGCTTGCAGCCGTGCCAGCACGGCCTTTTCGATTACGGTGGAGGTCGGAATGATGACGGCGCGATAGGTTTGTCCGCTCAAATTTTTCAAACCGCCTTCGTCGAGCGTGCAGACCGTGGTCAGTCCATCCGAGTCAATATGATCGAAATCTATTTGATGTTCCAACAACTGGGTTACGAGCTTCACAGTCACACTGTCGGATTCCTCGTCGCCCAGCCACATGCTGTCAGTCGGATGAAACAGTGCAACCTGCGCCGCCGGACGGCCAATCGCCAGCAGTTGTTGCGCGCGGCTGACATACCAGCCGATGGAGGCGCCGGCTACGGTGTTGAGGCCGCGAATGTTCATAAAGTTGACGCCGCGAACGAGCTGGTAATCGGCGATGAATTTTCCGTTTTGTCCCGTGCCACCGCCTTCTTCTTCCCAAGCTTGCGGATGACCGTTGACGTGTGTGGCGGAGGCGGCGAGCTTGGGAAAATCTGCGACGATTCCCGGCCCGATCTGGTTGAGATTGTCAATTCCCGGCACGCCGACATAGCGCATGTCGCGCCAGAATGAGCCTTCGTTGCTGATCATCCCTTCGCCTCGGCCCACCATCTTCTCTTCGTGGTTGAGATGGACACAGAATTCCATGTTGCGCGCCGTGCACCAGTCTTCCATGTGCTTGTAGAAATTGTCGCGGAACATCGCGCTCCACACGTCCCAATAATCGGCCTTGGCGCGTTGCGCTTCGGGCGTCAGCCGTCCGCCGCCAAAAATCAGCGGAATGTAGGGTTTGAAATCGTAACCTTTCATCGCTTGAAAAGTTTCGAGCAGCTTGGGAGTCCACGGATTGACGCCCGTGTAATCGGTCTCGTCGGCGCGGAAGCCTATGACGGTTTTGCCGAATTCGTCGCCGACCGCCTGCTCATACGTGTCATAAATGACTTTCAGATAAGTTTCAGTCGCATTTGGATCCAAAAAATCAATCACCGTGTAGAGGCTGTCCTTGGTCGCGCCGGCGTCTTCGCCATTGTCATTGCGCGTGGGCGAAGTTCGATAGGCGTGCCGGACAAAAGTAAGTTCCCACGACCCAGTGCCAGCGGGTGCCGCCCATTTGAGGCGTCCGTCAGCCGGCAACGGCACCACCGTGCTGGTTGGCAAATCTCCGCCCGCACCGCCGCCGCGTCCGCCACGCCCGCGTGCACCACCACCGCCCGCGACGAGCGCAATGCTTTTCGTGTCAGAGGGCACTTGGATGGCGAAAGGTTCGCCAACCGTCAGGTTGTAACGCACGTCGGCGTTGGGCAACTGAACAGTTAATACGCCAGCGCCACCTCTCGGCACCGTGTATTTGAAATTTCCGTCAGCTGGGATTGGAAATGTTTTGACCGTCGTCGCATCAGTTGTCGGCGTGGGCGTTTCAGCTGGAGGTGCCGTTGCTGGGCGCGGATTGGCCACAATGCCCAAAGTGTCAGGCGGCAGCGGAATATCCAGCATCTGTCCGGAGGCGACGGTGACGTGCGCGTCGGAAACGATGCCCTGCATGCCTAGTTGTGGATACTCCTTGCTTATCAAGCCGCCAGCGAATCCGTCGGGATAGCCGCAGTCGCCTTCAATCCAGACTTTCATGCCGCGTTTCTTGCATTCCTGAACGACGGTCTTCACCAAATCCATATATTCTGGCGAGAGATATGCGGGTTTGACGCCACGCGAATTGTTGATCATATAAACGCCGCCGCCGTTTTCATAAATTTTTTCAATGTCCGAGATAATGCGCTCCTTGCTCTGCTGTCCGCCCCAAATGGCCCAATGTATGGCACTGTATTCCTTCTGCGGGTGGGCAAATAATGCGGTGGCCTCGGCGACAGTGGGCATGGTGATTTGCCGGTAAGGCTGCTCGCCATAAAGAGTCAATGAAACAAAACACAGCAGCGCTAATAATAATTTTTTCATTGTTTATTCAGGCATGTCCTAATCATGTTTTATAGCATTAAACCTGTGTTTTGAATGTGAAACAGTGCTTTCAAAATGCGGTCAAAGTTCGTGATTCAACAAGCCAGACGTTTTAGCTT